>NZ_JBEYHA010000087.1:0-12974 GCF_040635075.1 Nocardiopsis sp. NPDC007018 | reverse complement strand
GCGAGGCCGAGCGCGAGGCGCAGATCATCGCCTTCATCGAACGCCGCAGCCAGGTGTACGACCAGTACGCCGACGCCCGGTTGCGGGCCGCAGGGGACTGAGTCGCGGCGCGGGTTCGGACCACCCCGTATCTCCTGATAGAGTTTCACATGTCTTCAGGGGCTATGGCGCAGTCCGGTAGCGCACCTCGTTCGCATCGAGGGGGTCTGGGGTTCAAATCCCCATAGCTCCACCACAGATCAAGACACACAGGGCCTCGCCTCAACGGCGGGGCCTTTGTCGTGGGGCAGGCGTGGGAGGTGTTCCGCGCCGGTTTCCACACCGGACACACGTCGAGGGGCCCGGTTCACCGAACCGGGCCCCTCGACGTGTGCCGGGCCCTGCTGGACGGATGTCGCTGATCCCTGTGGCGGGAGTGCGTCCGGGCCGGAGCCGCGAGTGTCACCGGCGAAGCGTCTATCCCCTGAGGCGGGTGGCCGGTGTCCTCCCACACTACCCTGGCGGACCCGAACCGCCTATGCCCCAGGGGCTCCGTATTTCCACGCCCGAATCTATACGGTGGAAACTTTTCGGTGTATAGTTCAGCGCATGGCAGACGGATACCACCACGGAAACCTACGGACCGCCGTCCTGGCCCGGGCCGCCGAGGTCATCGAACGGGACGGTCCCTACACCTTCAGCCTGCGCTCGCTCGCGGCCGATCTCGGGGTGAGCCACACGGCCCCCAGGTACCACTTCGGCAGTAGGGAGGGCGTCCTCAACGCCCTGGCCACCGAGGGTTTCACCGAGCTGGCCGCCCGGCTGCGGGCCAACCGCGAGGCGGACGGCGGCTTCCTGGAGTCCGGGGTGGAGTACGTGCGCTTCGCCACGGAGCGCCCCGCGCACTTCCAGGTGATGTTCGCGCCGACCCTGCTCGACGAGGACGACCCCGAGCTCGCCGCCGCTCGCGGCGAGGCCTTCGGCGAACTGCGCTCCGGGGTCGCCTCGGTCTCCGAGGCGGGCCGCCGGGTCGAGGACCCCGCGGCCGGGGTCGTGGCGGGTTGGGCGATCGTGCACGGCATCGCCACCCTGGCGCTCTCCGGGAACCTCGACAGCTCCGGGGTCCGGGCCCTGCTCGGGGACGCCGACCTGTCCACCGTCACCCGGCGCAGCGCCGGTCTGCTCTTCGCGGCGCCGGAACCACCCCCCACACCAGATCGGGAGTAGACCCATGTCAGCCGCGACGCTCATCACCTCCGGTGCCGTCCTCCTCACCGTGGTCGGCATCGCCTACGGGGGCACGTTCCTCCTCCGCGTGGTCAACGGCGCCGTCCCCGCCAACGAACTCCAGCGGACCCACTTCCGCGCGGGACACGCGCACGCCGGGGTCCTGGTGATCCTCGGACTGGTCGTGCGTCTGCTGTTGGACCAGCCCACCGTCCCGGACTGGGGCCGACTCCTGGGCGACCTGGTGCTCCTGTCCGCGATCCTCATGCCCGCCGGGTTCTTCCTCTCGGTCATCGGCCGCGAACCCCGGAGCCCGAACCGGTTCCGGGTCCTGATCCAGTGCGGAGCGGCCAGTCTGGTCGTCGGCCTGGTCTCCGCCGGGGCCGCCCTGATCGTGGGCGGTCTGGCGATGCCCTGACCCCGTCCCCACTCCCGACCCTCCCGCTGTCCGCGGGCGGCCCTTGACCCGGAACGGGTCCAGGGCCGCCCGCGTTTTTGGCGAGAAAGATAACCCGCCTTAGGTGTGGCCCGAAACCCGCCTTTGAGGCCCGATCGGGGACCGACTTCCGCGAGGGAGCAGGTTCCTTCGCCACTACGAAGGGTGACCACGCCGTTGTAGCGAAAAGCCCGAGAAGCGATGTTCTGTGTGGGTATCTTCTGGTCCGTCCACTTGCTGGTACGTGCCGTCACGTCGACCGCGACCACGGAGCGGATCGTTCCGGGGCGATTGGGCCGTTTCCCAGCGCGCCCACCACAATAGCGATACCATCACACTCTGTAATGTTCTTGTTCGGGGATTTTGCCCCGCGCCGGTGTTGTCTTGGCAGGTCACCGGGGAGGGCAGGTTTGACGTGGGGCAATGGGCACTTGCCTGAACTGCGAGAACGGCGGCTTCGGTGGGCTTTCGCGCACCGCCGCTGCAATACACGGTCGAGGGTCGACCACGGAATGACGAATATTCGAACCCGGGTCTTGTGAAGCCCGCCCGTATGGGACATCTTGGTTGCGGGATGGGCCGGAGACATCGATGGAAAGGTGGATGCTATGACCATGCACGCGAAGACCTCTCGCAAGGGCAACGGCTGGAGCTGGTGGTAACCAGCACACGCTGAACGTTCTTTAGGGAACTCACGTGTCGGGGGCCCGTCCGACCTCGTCGGCGGGCCCCTTCGCCGTGCCCGGGGCGCGCGGCCGTGCGGAACGGACGGCCCGCGGCGGGGCGTACCGCCCCGGAGGCCGGGATTTGACCACGGGCCGTGGCGGGTAGGACCACGGTACGACAACAGGACAGTCAGGTCCGGATCGACCGTGAAGGGGCGGAACCTCCGTGTCCGACTCCCCCCAGTACCCCGGCGGATACCACCAGCCAGAGGAACCACCACCGGAGGGCGGGTACGTCCGCCCCACCGAACCCGGACGGGCGCCGCGCGCCGGACCCCGACCGGACCCCGCACCGGGGAGCGGCGAACCCCCGGTCGCGGCGGAACGCTTCCGGCGCACCACACCGGCCAGGAGCAAGGTCATCCCCGTCGAACGCGGTCGGGGGTTCTGGCACCTGGCCGTCGGCACCGTCTTCTACGTCATGATCGTCGGCGGCATCGCCGACCACGTCGAACCGGGAGTGCGCATCGCCGCCCACCTGGGCTTCTGGCTCCTGATCGGGCTGGCGTTCCTGGTCGCGACGGCACGTGAGCGCCGACACGACTGGGCCCCCAGGGCCCGGTGGCCGTGGATCGCGGCGGCGCTGAGCGGCGCGGTGACCGTGGAGGTGCTGATCGTCGCCGTGGGCTCGACCGCGATCATCGTCGGCTCGGTGGTGTTGCTCGCCCTGGGCGCGTTCTTCCTGATGCTGGTTGGCTGAGGCCGGCGGAGCGGCGGCGGGGCCTAGGTGGCCTCGTCGTCGAAGGGCGGGCGCTTGCCGTTGAGCTGGGAGGCGGGCCTGCGCTCCGTCTCCTCCTCTTCCTCCCAGAAGTGCTTCTGGATGAAGCGCTTGGGGTTGAGGTCCTGGACGTCGAAGTCCTTGTACTCCGGGCCCAGCCCCTCCTTGATGTCGTTGGAAGCGGAGTTGGCCATGGTGCGGAGCTGGCGCAGGACCCGGCCGACCTGCTGGGCGGCCTTGGGGAGCTGGTCGGGGCCGAAGATCAGCAGCGCGAGCAGAAGGAGGAGGACGAACTCCCCACCGCTGATGCCGAACATGTGCAGTCCTCGCTCCTGGTGTACCTACCGGCTTCAAGCAGGTTAACCGGTATCGCCGGGCTTGGGTAACCGTGTACCCCCTAACGCGGCGGCGGCGCGGAGCCGCCTCCACGGCCGCGGGCGATCCCTTCGGACGCGGTCCAGCCCCCCGCTCGGGGAGCGGAGGGCTGGGAAGACGCACGTGTGACGGTCAGACCGCGCGAACGTCCGCCGCCTGCGGGCCCTTGGGGCCCTGGATGATGTCGAACTCGACCTTCTGGTCCTCTTCCAGGTTCCGGAAGCCGGTACCCGCGATCGCCGAGTAGTGCACGAACACGTCGGGCTGACCACCCTCGACGGCGATGAACCCGAAACCCTTCTCAGAGTTGAACCACTTCACGGTGCCCTGAGCCATGTGCTCTCCCTTGGGGACTACGGCGGGACCGCACCCTGCTGGTCCCGGGTCGCCGGGCGCCGTTCGACGAAGGGGATTCCCGAATCGGCGAGCGCCCACGTGCAGTTCCGCGAGGCGCCTCGGGCATCCATGGAAACAACAACAGCAACCAGTTGCAGACAGTACCAGGGGGAGTGTGGCCCTGCCGAGGCTTTTCCGGCAGGAATCCGCGTTTGCGGAGTGTCCTGTTTCGGCAACTCGAAACTGTTGCTTTCCCGCCCTTCTGCCACTAATGGAGATGTGTTCCGGGGAACGGTTATCGCGTTCCCCGGAACGGGTCAGGAAGCGTCTCGGCCGTAGACCCACACCTCGAACCAGAGGGGGTCCCGCCAACTCTCCTCCGGTACCGGATAGGCCGACAACACCGGATACAGATACGCGAAGTGGGCGATGGTCAGAAGCACCACGACGCCGAAGACGACACCGCCCACGGCCCGCAGGTACGGGGCGAAACGGGGACTGTCCTCGCCGGCCCCCATCACCAGTCCCAGGGCCAGCACGATCGCCAGAACCAGGAAGGGCAGGAACGGCAGCGCGTAGAACAGGAACATGGGGCGGTCGGGGTAGGCGAACCACGGCAGCCAGCCCGCGGCGACCGCGAGCAGCACCGCGCCCGCGCGCCAGTCCCGGAAGGTGATCCACCAACCGAACATCACGGTGACGGCGATGATGCCGAGCCACCAGATCACCGGCGTGCCGATCGAGACCACGGAGGTCACGCAGCTCCCGGCGTCGCACCCGGTGGCGTCGCCGTTGTAGTGGAAGAGCACCGGGGTGCGCATGACCACCCACTCCCACGGCGCCGAGATGTAGGAGTGGTCACTGCTCAGGTTGGAGTGGAAGTTCATCATGCGGGAGTGGTAGTCCGCGAGGCTCCACAGGGCCTCCACGGGGGCCCGTACGAACCCCGGCAGCCAGTCCGGCGCCATGCCGTCCGCGTGGTCGCGGTTGTAGCCGCCCCGGGTGAACAGCCAGCCCGACCAGGAGACCAGGTAGACGACGGCGGCCACGACCACCGTCTGGAAGAACGCCGGGACGGCGTCGAAGCCGAACCACCGGCCCAGGGGCCGCCGCTGACCGGCGCTGCGCCGGGCCCCGTAGTCCCAGGCGACGGTGAGCAGGCCGAAGGCGGCGACGAAGAACAGGGCGGACCACTTGGTGCCGATCGCCAGGCCGAAGCACAGCCCCGCCGCGAGCCGCCACCAGCGCATCCCCAACCAGCCCACGGTGGTGGCGTCCGCCCCGGCCTCCGCGATCCGCGCCAGCCGCTCCCGGGTCTGGTCCCGGTCGATCACCAGGCACGCGAACCCGGCCAGAATCCACAGGGTGAGGAAGATGTCCACCATGGCGACACGGCTGAGCGTGAAGTGCAGGCCGTCCAGCGCCATGATGAGACCGGCGGTGCACCCGAGCAGCACCGACCGGGTCATGCGGGTGGCGAGCCGGACCAGGATGAGCACCGACAGGACCCCGGCCACCGCGGAGGCCACCCGCCAGCCCTCGGGGGACACCGCCGTGCCGAACGGGAGCAGCGAGTACAGCCAGTCGCCGAGCGCGATCATCCACTTGCCGACCGGGGGGTGGACGATGAAGTCACCGCCCCCGGTCCAGATGTTCCCCTCACCGTTGCTCAGCAGGTTGTCGGCGTGGTCCAGCGACTCGTGCTCGTACCCGAACTCCCACAGCGAGTAGGCGTTGTTGGCGTAGTACGTCTCGTCGAAGTAGATGCGGTCGGGCTGACCGAGGTTGAAGAACCTCAGCGCGCCCGCGAATCCGGCGACGACGAGGGCGCCCAGCCACCCCAGCCACCAGGGGCTGGGAAGACGGGGCGCGAGGCGGGAGCGGAGCGTGGGCGGCTGGGCCGCTGCCGGGGGGTTCGAGGGCGGTACCTCGCTGTGAAGTGCGGTGCTGGTCATCTCGGCTCGTAGGTTGGGGTCAGAGATGGGGTCCGTTGCGGACGGACCGCGAAACCGGGTTTCGGGTGGCGCGATAGAGCCAACCGTAGCGCGACAGGACGGGGATCACAGTGGTTGAGGTCGTTGGCGGAACGCGGCGCGTCGGGAGGCTCGTTCTGGCGGGCCTGCCCATCGGAAACCTGGAGGACGCGCCTCCCCGCCTGCTCAGCGCGTTGGAGGGGGCTTGCGTCATCGCGGCGGAGGACACCCGTCGGCTCAAGCAGTTCGCCTCCCGTGCGGGCGTCCGGCTGGGCGGTGCCACCGGTGCCCGGATCGTCTCCTACTACGACCAGAACGAGACCCGCCGGGGCGAGGAACTCCTGGCCGACCTCCGTGGGGGCGAGGAGGTGCTGGTGGTCACCGACGCCGGGATGCCTGGGGTGTCCGACCCCGGTTACCGGCTGGCGGCGGCCTGTGCCGAAGAGGGCATTCCGGTCACCGCCATCCCCGGACCGTCGGCGGTCACCACGGCGCTGGTGGTCTCCGGGCTACCCACCGACCGATTCTGCTTCGAGGGCTTCCCCCCGCGCAAGGGCCTCAAGGGGTATCTGTCCGAACTCGCCGACGAGCGCCGCACGATGGTGTTCTTCGAGAGCCCGCACCGGATCGCCGCCACCCTGGAGGCGATGGCCGGTGCCTTCGGCGCCGAGCGGCGGGCGGCCGTGTGCCGCGAACTCACCAAGACCTACGAGGAGGTGCGCCGGGGCGGCCTGGGGGACCTGGCCGACTGGGCCGCCGAGGGCGTGCGCGGGGAGATCTCGGTCGTGGTGGAGGGCGCCCGCCCGAGGGCGGAGCGCACCAGCGACACCGAACTCGTGGAGGCCGTCGCCGCCCTGGAGGACGAGGGCGTACGCCGCAAGGAGGCCATCACCCGGGTCGCCAAGGAGACCGGTGTGCCCAAGCGGCGCGTGTACGACCTGGTCCACGGGGTCGTCGAGGCGGAGTGAGCCGCGTCTCGCCCCGGAACCCTTTCGACCGGGGAGCGTCGAACCTGGAAGTAACCGGCGACAGGAACGAGAATCCGACCATGCGCAGCGACCTCTTCCAGCAGGCCCAGGAGACCCAGCGTCCGGGGATGCACCTCCAGAACCACAAGATGCTCAGGGTGGGCCTCAACGGCGAGTTCCTCGCCAGGCAGGGCTCCATGGTGGCCTACCAGGGCGACATCGACTTCTCCTACCAGGGCGCCGGGAGCGTCGGGAAGTTCTTCAAGAAGGCGTTCACCGGAGAGGGCCTGCCCCTGATGCGGGTGTCCGGGCAGGGCGACGTGTTCCTGGCCAGGGACGCCTGGGACGTGCACCTGATCGACCTGGAGGGCGACTCCATCACGGTCAGCGGCGAGAACGTGCTGGCCTTCGAACCCGGGCTGGAGTGGGACATCCGCCGGGTGCAGGGCGCCGGGATGATGGCCGGAGGCCTGTTCAACACCGTGTTCACCGGCCACGGCCGGGTGGCGGTGGCCTGCCACGGGACCCCGGTGCTGCTCGACATCGACCAGCCGACTTTCGTCGACACCGACGCCGCCGTGGCCTGGTCGAGCACGCTCCGGACCGGAATCCGGCGCACGGCCAAGGCGGGGGCCATCATCGGACGCGGCAGCGGTGAGGCCTTCCAACTCTCCCTGGAGGGGCAGGGGTTCGTGCTGGTGCAGGCCTCCGAGGGCGCGCCCGCCCCGGTCCAGGGCGGCTGACCGGAGCGCCCGGGCGGCGTGCTCCGGGGCGGTGCCGGTCCGTGCGTTCGGGGCTGGGCGGCCCGGCCCCGGCGGGGGAGACCCCCCAGGAGCGAAGGGTCCCGGGCAACGGGGAGGGGCCCCGACCCGCGCGGTGTGCGCGGGCCGGGGCCCCTCCCGTGTGTACCGGTCCGGCGACCGCTACACCACGGCGCCGTCGTCGGCGTCGCGGGCGGCCTTGGCGGCTACCTTCTGCTTGGCCTTGCGCTCCTTGAGCACGTGCGGAGCGGGCGTGTTGTCCCACTTCTGGAGCCAGATGGCGATCGGCACGGCGACGAACACGGTGGAGACCACACCGGTGGTCAGACCGACCAGCATCGCGATGGAGAAGTCCTGGAGCGAGGACCCGCCGAGGAAGGTCAGGAAGCCCAGGATGATCCACGCGCCGACGGTGGTGTTGACCGTACGCGGCAGGGTGTTGAGCACCGCCCGGTTCGCGATCTCCTTGAACGAGGACTTCTCGTCCCTCGCCCATTCGTCTCGGACACGGTCGAACACCACCACCGTGTCGTTGACCGTGAAGCCGATGACGCTCAGGATCGCGGCGAGGAAGACACCGTCGATCGACTTGCCCAGCCAGATGAACAGCCCGATGACCAGCAGCATGTTGAAGGCCAGCGACAACATGGTGGCCAGACCGAACGACCAGCGGAAACGCCAGGCCAGGTAGATCATCTGGAGGGCCAGCGCCGCGCCCAGGGCGATCATGGCCCGGTTGCGCAGCTCGTCTCCCATGCTCGGGCCGATCAGCTCGTCGCTGACCAGCTCGACTCCGCCGGTCTCCTCGGAGAGGGCGTCGGCGATGGTGGCGGCCTCGGTGTCGGAGATGTCGGCGGTGCGCACGGAGATGTCGCCGTCGCCCGCCTCCTGCACCACGGCCGTGTCCGAACCCGCGAAGTTCAGGCCGGAGATGACCGACCGCGCCTCGTCCACGGAGAGCGACGTGTCGCCGGTGATCTCGTACTCCATGACCCGGCCGCCGGTGAACTCGACACCGTAGTTGGGCTGGCGGACCAGCGGTGCGGCGACCGCGGCGACCACGATCAGCGCGGCGACGATCAGGCCCGCACGGCGGAAGTCCATGAGCTGCGGGTTCTTCTCGACCAGCCAGGTACGGACCGGGCCGATGCGGTCGAGTCCGGTGATCGCCGGGTGCTTCTTGACGACCGCGCGGCGCACGGCCCACTCGACGAACACCCGCGCGATGATCAGCGCGGAGATCATGGAGGCGATGGTGCCGATGCTCAGCGTGACGCCGAAGCCCTGGACGGTGCCGGAGGCGAAGAAGAACAGCAGACCCGCGGCGAGGAACGTGGTGACGTTCGTGTCGAGGACGGCGCTCCAGGCCTTCTGCGTGCCCTGGACGAACGACTTCTCCAGGTTGGGCGCGATGGCGCGGCGCCGACGGCGGGCCAGGGCGCCGGTCTCGGACGTGCCGGAATCGGCGTCGGTGGCGTCCTTCAGACCGGCCGACTTGTTGGCCTCGTACGTCTTCTGCTGGCGCTGGTACTCCTCACGCGCGCGCTCGAAGATCAGCACGTTCGCGTCGATGGCCATACCGATCGCCAGCACGAAACCGGCCAGACCCGGGAGGGTCAGTGTGGCCCCCAAGGCGACCAGCGCTCCGTACGCGATGAGCGTGTAGAACGCCAGCGCGAGCGAGGCGAGGAAACCCACCAGACGGTAGACCACCGTGATGTACAGGGCGGTGAAGGCGATACCGAGGAGCGCGGCGATGGCGCTGGCCTCGATGGCGGCGGCACCGAGGGTCGGGCCGACGGTCTGGCGCTGGACCTCGGTGACCGGCAGCGGCAGCGAACCGCCCTCGATCAGCACGGCCAGCTCGTTGGCGCTCTCGCTGGTGAAGTCCTGGCCGCTGATGGTGGTCTGGCCGCCGGACATCCCGGCCTCACAGCCGATCTCCAGCGCGACCTGCGGGGCGGAGATGATCTGGTTGTCCAGCACGATCGCCACGCGGCGGCGGGGGTCGCCGTCGTTGTAGCAGGCGGCCTTGCCGGTCAGCTCGCGCCACTGGTCGCGGCCCTCGCCCCGGAAGCCGACGTTGACGACCCACTGGGCGCGGTTGGCGCTGTCCAGGGCGGCGTCGGCCGTGGAGACGCGGTCGCCCTGGATGAAGGTCTCACCCAACTGGAGCATGGTGCCCTGCTCGTCGGGCAGGGTCAGGGCGACGTCCTCGGGGTTCTCCGCGGAGGGGCCCGCCGGAGCCTGGGGCATGCCGCCCTGGCCGCCGAGCAGGTCCTCGAGGCCCTCCATGTCGCCGAGGTCGCCCATGCCCTCGGGCAGCTCGCCGCCGTCCTCGGGGGCGCCGTCCTGGTTGTCGGAGGGGGCGCGGGCCTCGTCCGCCGGCGGGTTGGCGAAGTCGCCGCCGGGGGCCTGGACGCCCTGGCCGCCCTGCTCGCCGACGCCCAGGACCTCGTGGAAGGACAACTGGGCGGTCTGGCCGACGATCTGCGCGGCCTCCGCCGGGTCCTGCACGCCCGGGAGTTCGACGATGATGCGGTTCTCACCGGAGCGGGACATGGTCGCCTCGGCCACGCCGAGGCGGTCGATGCGCTGGCGCAGCACCTCGACGACCTTGTCGGTGTTCTCCGAGTTGGCCTTGGTGCCGTCGGCGCCGTCCTGCGTCTCCAGGACGATCTGCGTACCGCCGCTGAGGTCGAGCCCCAGACGCGGTGGGATGAACCACGCCGCGCCGAACGCGACGAGGATGACGAGGAGGGAGATGAGCGCGCGCGTCCAGCGCGCCCCCGCTCCCGTTTGACTGGACAAGGGGTGAACCTCTCACTGCGGATGGTGGGTACCGGTCGCGTGCCCGGACGTTCCGGGCAGGGGGTCGCGTGGGGCCGGTCCCGGCGCCGTCGAGGGCTCCGGGAGGCGGCCGACCGGGGGTGGTCAGACGAGGGTGTGCGCGGTGAGAGGCGGTGCCCGGGTGGGCGGCAGCTCCTCCGCGTCGACCTGCTCCGGAACGGGGACGTGGTGCGGGAGGGGCAGCGGCCACCAGGGTTGGTCCCACACCGCCAGGCGCAGGGCGCACGTGGGGACGGCGTCGGGTAGGTCCCGCAGCACCGACCGCTGGTCGCAGACGGAGACGGGCGGCCCGAGCGAGACCGTCTGGGTCCCCCGGTACGGGTGGGCCTCCTCCGACGCCCCCGAGGGGTCGCCGTCGGAGCCGCCGTCCGCGGGGGCGCTGTGCCCTCCGTGCGAGGGCAGGGCGACGGTGTCCCTCTCCCCGGAGAGCCCGGAGGCCACGGGGAAGGACAGGATGACCAGCAGGACCACGCTGGTGATCAGCGACCCGGTCCGCAGGACAGGACGGGGTAGGGCACGCGTAACCGTGGTGACCACCGCCTCTGTACCAGTTGGAGGGTCGTGCTGGCTTGGCCGGCGCCCGGGGGCACACGGCTCCATCCAGCAGAGCATACGGGTAGGCACCCTCCCGGGGGAATCACGCGGTCGCACCCTGTGGACGACCGGGAACGGGCCCGGCGCCGGGCGCACACGGGGCTCCGCCGGGGCGCGGGCACCCCGGGCCACCTTTAGTCTTGTGTCATGTCGTCGAATCGCCACATCCTGACCGCGGTCGCCTGGCCCTACACCAACGGCCCGCGCCACATCGGCCACGTCTCCGGCTTCGGAGTCCCCTCCGACGTCTTCTCGCGCTTCCAGCGAATGTCGGGGAACCACGTGCTGATGGTCAGCGGCACCGACGAGCACGGCACCCCGATCCAGGTGCTGGCCGACCAGGAGGGCGTGAGCGCCCGGGAGCTGGCCGACCGCTACAACCGGATCATCGCGGAGGACCTGGTCGCGCTCGGCCTCTCCTACGACCTGTTCACCCGCACCACCACCGGCAACCACTACTCCGTCGTCCAGCAGCTGTTCACCACGCTCTACGACAACGGCTACGTCTTCACCCGCACCACCAAGGGCGCGATCTCCCCGTCCACCGGCCGCACGCTGCCCGACCGCTACATCGAGGGCACCTGCCCGATCTGCGGCTTCGACGGCGCGCGCGGCGACCAGTGCGACAACTGCGGGAACCAGCTCGACCCGATCGACCTCGTCGCGCCCCGTTCGCGGATCAACGGCGAGACGCCGGAGTTCGTCGACACCGAGCACTTCATGCTCGACCTGCCCGCCTTCGCGGACGTCCTCACCGAGTGGCTCAAGGGCAAGGAGGGCGACTGGCGCCCCAACGTCCTCAAGTTCTCCCTGAACCTGGTGGAGGACCTCCAGCCGCGCGCGGTCACCCGCGACCTCACCTGGGGCGTGCCGATCCCGCTGGACGGGTGGAGCGAGAACGCCGCCAAGCGTATCTACGTGTGGTTCGACGCGGTGATCGGCTACCTGTCGGCCTCCATCGAGTGGGCCCGGCGCATCGGTGAGCCGGAGGCCTGGCGCCGCTGGTGGCAGGGGGAGGACAACGAGTCCTTCTACTTCATGGGCAAGGACAACATCGTCTTCCACTCGGTCATCTGGCCGTCCATCCTGCTCGGGGTGAGCGGCGGAGGCGACCGGGCCGGGGACGTGGGTCCGCTCGGCGCGCTCAACGTGCCCACCGAGGTGGTCTCCAGCGAGTTCCTCACGATGGAGGGGCAGAAGTTCTCGTCCTCGCGCCGCGTGGTGATCTACGTGCGCGACTTCCTGGAGCGCTACTCCGCCGACGCGCTGCGGTACTACATCATGGCCGCGGGCCCGGAGAACCAGGACACCGACTTCACCTGGGCCGAGTTCGTCCGCCGCAACAACGACGAGCTGGTGGCGGCCTGGGGCAACCTGGTCAACCGGTCCGTGTCCATGGCCGCGAAGAACCTGGGGGAGATCCCGGCCGCCGGTGAGCTCCTCGACGAGGACCGCAAGGTCCTGGAGGCGTCCCGGGAGGCGTTCGCGACGGTCGGCGCCCGCTTGGAGAGGTCGCAGTTCAAGGCGGCGCTCCAGGAGGCCATGCGCACGGTCGCCGAGGCCAACAAGTACATCTCCGACCAGGCTCCGTGGGCCCTGAAGAAGACCGACCCGGAGCGCATGGCGACGGTCCTGCACGTCGCCCTCCAGCTGGTCAGCGACGCCAACACCCTGCTCACGCCGTTCCTGCCGGAGTCGGCCAACAAGGTGTACGCGATGCTCGGCGGTACCGGCACCTGGACGGGCATGCCGCGCATCGAGACCGGCCACGACACCATCGGCGGTTCCGAGGAGAAGGTGGACTACCCGGTCATCACCGGTGACTACGCCGACAACGCCGCCCGCTGGGAGTCCGTGCCGATCGTGCCGGGCACCCCGCTGAGCCGCCCCACCCCGTTGTTCACCAAGCTCGACCCGTCCGTGGTGGACGAGGAGCTGGCGCGTCTGGCCGACGGCACCGAGTAGCCGCGAACCGACTCGGGTCGGGCGCCGGTCCGTGTGGAACCGGACCCCTGCGCCGATCATGGCCATC
>NZ_JBEYHA010000086.1:0-13252 GCF_040635075.1 Nocardiopsis sp. NPDC007018 | reverse complement strand
CCGGGGCGGTCAGGCGGCCCGGCCGACCGGCCGACCGACCGACCGGCCGACCGGCCAACCGACAGGGAATGCTCGCCGCCTCCGCACGGCACCCGGCCGTACCGGCGGCCGCACACACGCAAGGGGCGGGGTGCGCGCGGCACCCCGCCCCTCGTGCGGATCGCGACCCGAGCCGGGTTCACCCCGGCGCGGCCGCCCGACGCCTAGGCGTCGGCGGTCTCCTTCTCCTCGCCGCCCTCGGCCGGGTTCGCACCCTTGACCGAACGGAGCAGCAGCTGGGAGACGTCGACGACCTCCAGCGACTCCTTGGCCTCACCGGCCGACTTCTTCTCGTTGATCGCGTCGCCGAGCATGACCTGGCAGAACGGGCACGCGGTGGAGACGGTGTCGGGGTTGGTGGTCAGCGCCTCGTCCACACGCTCGGTGTTGATGCGCTTGCCGATCCGCTCCTCCATCCACATGCGCGCGCCGCCCGCGCCGCAGCAGAACCCGCGCTCCTTGTGGCGGTGCATCTCCTGCGTCTTGATGCCGGGCACCTGCGCCATGATGTCGCGCGGGGGCGTGTACACCTTGTTGTGGCGGCCCAGGAAGCACGGGTCGTGGTAGGTGATGTTCTCGTCGATCGAGTTCACCGGGGTGAGCTGCCCCTCCTCGACCAGCTTGGCCAGCAGCTGGCTGTGGTGGATGACCTCGTAGGTGCCACCGAGCTGCGGGTACTCCTTGGCCAGCGTGTTGAAGCAGTGCGGGCAGCTGGCCACGATCTTGGTGACCCCGGCCTCGTTGAGCGTCTCCACGTTCTGCTGGGCCAGCATCTGGAAGACGTACTCCATGCCGAGGCGGCGCGCCGGGTCACCGGTGCAGGCCTCCATACCGCCCAGGACGGCGAACTTCACGCCCGCGATGTCCAGCAGCTCGGCGATGGCCTTGGTGGTCTTCTTGGCGCGGTCCTCCAGGGCGCCGGCGCAGCCGACCCAGAACAGGTACTCGGTGCCCTCGGGGAGCGTGTCCTCGACGACGGGGACCTCGACCGGGTTCTCCTGGGAGGCCAGCTCCTCGATCCAGTCCATGCGCCGGTCCTCGGCCATGCCCCACGGGTTGCCCTTGTTCTCCAGGTTCTTGAGCAGGGTGTTGGCCTCGGACGGGAAGTTCGACTCGACCATGACCTGGTAGCGGCGCATGTCGAGGATGTGGTCGATGTGCTCGATGTCGACCGGGCACTGCTCGACGCACGCACCGCAGTTGGTGCAGGACCACAGCTCGTCGGGGTGGATGACGCCACCCTCCTCCTCGGTGCCGACCAGCGGCTTGTTGAGGAGGGCGAGGACGTCGACGCCCGCGTGGCTGTTGTCGGGCCCCTCGGCGATGGTCTCCTCGGTGATGCCCTTGAGGAGGTAGGGGGCCTTCTCGTAGGTGTGCTTCTGGAGGTCGAGGATGACCTTCTTCGGGGAGAGCGGCTTGCCGGTGTTCCAGGCGGGGCACTGGGACTGGCAGCGACCGCACTCGGTGCAGCTGGTGAAGTCGAGGAGGCCCTTCCAGGTGAAGTCCTCCAGCTTGCCCGCGCCGAACGGGTCCTCGTCCGGGTCGGCCTCCTCGAAGTCGAGGGGCTTGGTGCCGGACTTGTCCATCATCTGCTTGGCGGCGCCGAGGGTCGGGGTGCCGTCGGCGTTGCGCTTGAAGTAGATGTTGAACGGCGCGATGAAGCGGTGCCAGCCGATGCCCATGGTGAGCTTGAAGTACAGGACCGCGAAGAACAGGTAGCTGATGATCAGCTTGAACGCGGCGACCAGGGCGATGGCGGGTTCGGCCACGGCGGCGTCGGTCGGCAGGATCGTTCCGACGGCGTGGGAGATCGGGGTGGCCCAGGTCGGGAACGGGAAGTCGCCGATGGCGACCTTGAGTCCGCGGATCACGAAGATCGAGATCAGCAGGGCCCACAGGTAGGCCTCGACGTAGTACGCCGTCCACGTCTTGGAGTTGTAGAACCGCGAGTCGCGGCCCTTGCGGTGCGGGCCGTTGAGCAGGCGGTAGACCGTCAGGCCGATGATGCTGACGAGGCTGGCTCCGGCGATGATCTCGATGGCCAGGCCGTAGAGGGTCCAGTCGTGGATCAGCGGGAGCTTGAAGTGCGGGTAGAACACCTCGCCCTGGGCCTCGATCACCGTGAAGACCAGCAGCGGGAAGGAGACCATCACGAACCAGTGGGCCACACCGACCCACGGGCGCTTGAGCATCCTCGAGTGTCCGAGGATCTCGATGAGCGTCATCGTGAACCGTTGTCCGAACGGCCCCTTCCGCTCCGGCTCCACCGCTCGGCCCACACCCACGGTTCGCACGATCTGGCGAATGGCCAGACCGAACAAGGTGAACGCGACCACGGCGAAGACCGAGGTGATGATGCCCAGTGTCAAGTACAGAGGGTGCATCGTCCGTGGCCTCCCATCCTGCTTCCGTCACCCGGTGCGCCACACACCGGTGGTCCCTATTGATGTTACTAGCGAGTAATAGCACGGCGGCCACCGACCCGGGCCCCACCGCGCGGCGGGTGCCACCGTAGCCAGTCGCGACGCGCCGCCCCGCACGCGGGTGCGCCCGAGCCGCCGCGGACACACCGCGCACCCCCATCAAAGCGGACCGGCGGCACGACACGGGCCAACCGGACCCCGCGAGGACCCCCGGACGTGTCGCGGCGACCGCCCGCACACCGCCGACCCACCCCAGCGGCGAGCCCGCCGACCGGCCCCAGGACGACCCCGAGCCACCCTGAGCACCCCTGGTTTCCGGGTCAAGGATGTCCCCGAGTTGTCCCGGGGTTCGGCCATTCCCCTCGTGAAAACACCCCTGGTCGGGAACATCCCCGCCTGGCCGCCCGTTGTCAGGTCGTAGGAACTAACTTGAGTCGGGTCGACTCAACTGACTTGACAGCCCCAACCCGACGAAGCAAACTTACGCCTGAACGACTCAACTTTGACGGAGGAAACAACCATGGCACGTGCGGTCGGAATCGACCTCGGTACGACGAACTCGTGTGTCGCGGTCCTTGAGGGTGGCGAGCCGACGGTCATCACCAACGCCGAGGGCTCCCGCACCACCCCCTCGGTCGTGGCCTTCGCCAA
Source organism: Nocardiopsis sp. NPDC007018 (assembly GCF_040635075.1). Lineage (NCBI taxonomy): Bacteria > Bacillati > Actinomycetota > Actinomycetes > Streptosporangiales > Nocardiopsidaceae > Nocardiopsis > Nocardiopsis sp. NPDC007018. The sequence goes on along the minus strand of NZ_JBEYHA010000086.1, from coordinate 10,139 downwards.
GAACGGTGAGGTGCTCGTCGGCGAGGTGGCCAAGCGTCAGGCCGTCACCAACGTCGACCGGACCATCCGCTCGGTGAAGCGTCACATCGGCACCGACTGGTCAGTGCAGATCGACGACAAGAGCTTCAACCCGCAGCAGATCAGCGCCTTCATCCTCCAGAAGCTCAAGCGCGACGCCGAGGCCTACCTGGGCGAGGACGTGACCGACGCGGTCATCACCGTCCCGGCCTACTTCAGCGACTCGCAGCGCCAGGCCACCAAGGAGGCCGGCACGATCGCGGGCCTCAACGTCCTGCGCATCATCAACGAGCCCACCTCGGCCGCGCTCGCCTACCACCTGGAGAAGGAGGACGAGGCGACGATCCTCGTCTACGACCTCGGTGGCGGCACCTTCGACGTCTCCCTGCTGGAGGTCGGTGACGGCGTCGTGGAGGTCAAGGCGACCAACGGCGACAACCACCTCGGCGGCGACGACTGGGACCAGGCGATCGTCGACTGGCTGGTGGAGAAGTTCAAGAACTCCAACGGCGTCGACCTCGCCAAGGACAAGATGGCGCTCCAGCGTCTGCGCGAGGCCGCGGAGAAGGCGAAGATCGAGCTCTCCAGCTCCAGCGAGACGCAGATCAACCTGCCCTACATCACGGCCTCCGCCGAGGGCCCGCTGCACCTGGACGAGAAGCTCACCCGCGCCGAGTTCCAGCGGCTGACCTCCGACCTCGTCGAGCGGACCAAGACCCCGTTCCAGCAGGTCATCAAGGACGCCGGGATCAACCTGGACCAGATCGACCACGTCGTTCTGGTCGGCGGCTCGACCCGTATGCCCGCCATCGCCGAGCTGGTCAAGGAGATGACCGGCGGCCAGGACCCCAACAAGGGCGTCAACCCGGACGAGGTCGTGGCCATCGGCGCCGCGCTCCAGGCCGGTGTGCTCAAGGGCGAGGTCAAGGACGTCCTGCTGCTGGACGTCACCCCGCTCTCCCTGGGCATCGAGACCAAGGGCGGCGTGTTCACCAAGCTCATCGAGCGCAACACGACCATTCCGACCAAGCGCTCCGAGATCTTCACGACGGCCGACGACAACCAGCCGTCCGTGCAGATCCAGGTGTACCAGGGCGAGCGTGACATCGCCCAGTACAACAAGAAGCTGGGTGTCTTCGACCTGACCGGTCTGCCGCCGGCGCCGCGCGGCGTCCCGCAGATCGAGGTCGCCTTCGACATCGACGCCAACGGCATCGTCAGCGTCACCGCGAAGGACCTGGGCACCGGCAAGGAGCAGTCCGTCACCATCTCCGGCGGTTCGGCGATGTCCAAGGACGACATCGACCAGATGGTCCGCGACGCCGAGCAGTACGCCGAGGAGGACCGCAAGCGCCGCGAGGACGCCGAGGTCCGCAACAACGCCGAGTCCCTCGTCTACCAGACCGAGAAGGTCATCAAGGACAACGAGGACAAGGTCCCGGCGGACGTGCGCTCCGAGACCGAGGCCGCGGTGGCCGAGCTCAAGACCGCGCTGGAGGGCACCGACACCGAGGCCATCCGCACCGCGAGCGAGAAGGTCGCGCTGGCCAGCCAGAAGATCGGTTCCGCGATCTACAGCCAGGGCCAGCAGGGTGAGGGCGCCGAGCAGCCCGGCACCGGCAGCGCCGACGCCTCCGCCGAGGACGCCGACGTCGTCGACGCCGAGATCGTCGACGAGGACAACGGCAAGGGCACCCAGGGTTCCTGACCCGCACTGCCCGAGGAGAGCCGAGGAAGGAGGAAGCGTCGGACATGGCGCCGTCGGACAAGAACAACCCCGAGACCGGTGACGAGAACCAGGGTCCGGTGATCCGCAACAACCGCAAGGTCGACCCGGAGACCGGCGAGGTGCGCACGCCCGAGGGCGAGTCCGCCGAGGAGACCAGCGTCTCCGAGGAGGGGCCCGAGGTCGTCGAGGTCGACCTCGAGGACGCCATCGAGGTCCCGGACACCCCGGAGTCGGTGGTGACCGAGGCGATCAACGCGGACGAGCGGGTCATCGAGCTCACCAACGACATCAAGCGGGTGCAGGCGGAGTACGCCAACTACCGCAAGCGTGTCGAGCGCGACCGCGTGGCCGTCCGCGAGGTGGCCACCGCCCAGGTCGTCGGCGAACTCCTGCCGATCCTGGACGACATCGGCCGCGCCCGTGAGCACGACGAGCTCAACGGCGGGTTCAAGGCGGTGGGCGAGGCCCTGGAGGTCACGGCCACCAAGCTGGGCCTGGAGAAGTACGGCGAGCAGGGCGACGAGTTCGACCCGAACGTCCACGAGGCGCTCACCCTGGTCCCGGTCCCGAACATCTCCGTGCAGACGGTGATCGAGGTGTTCCAGCCCGGGTACCGGATGGGTGAGCGGGTCCTGCGCCCCGCCCGCGTGGTGGTGGGCGAGCCGATGGAGGGCGCGGGGGACGACGAGTCCGCCGAGTCCGCCCCTGAGGCCGACACCGCCGACGAGGGCGGCGAGGACAAGAAGTAGGGGTGTGAGCGCCCGTCTCGGGACACGAGCGGGACACGCCCATGGACCCGGCCGTGGCCGACGTGAGAACGTCGGTCACGGCCCCGGGTCGCCCCCGGCACCCCAGCGGTGCGGGGCCACGTGGAAACATCGGACGCAACCGGCACCAGCGGGAGAAGGCACCAGTCGATGAGCACCAAGGACTACCTGGAGAAGGACTACTACAAGGTCCTGGGAGTCTCAAAGACGGCCTCCAAGGACGAGATCAAGTCGTCCTACCGCAAGCTGGCCCGGGAGAACCACCCGGACGCGAACACCGACGACCCCCAGGCCGAGGACCGCTTCAAGGAGATCTCCGAGGCGTACAACGTCCTGTCGGACGAGAAGCGCCGCAAGGAGTACGACGACGCGCGCTCCATGTTCGGCGGGTCGTACCGGCCCGGCGGCGCCGGGCCCGGCGGGTTCGACATGAGCGACATCTTCGGGCAGAGCACCGGCGGTGGGGCCGCGGGCGGCGAGCGCCTGAGCGACCTCTTCGGCGGGCTGTTCGGCAACCGCGGGCGGGGCGGCACGGCCACCCGCAGCAGGCGCGGCGCCGACATCGAGACCGAGACCACTCTGAGCTTCCGCGAGGCCGCGGACGGGGTGACCCGTTCGTTCCAGCTGAGCAGCGAGGCGCCGTGCCCCACCTGTAAGGGCACGGGCGCGCGCGCAGGCACGGCCCCGCGGATGTGCCCCAAGTGCAGCGGCACCGGGCACGACAGCACCAACCTGGGCGGCTTCTCGCTGTCCGAGCCGTGCAGCGAGTGCAAGGGACGCGGCCTCGTGGTCGACGACCCCTGCCCCACCTGCACCGGCAGCGGGCGCGGCAAGAGCACCCGCACCATACAGACCCGTATCCCGGCCGGTGTGACCGACGGCCAGCGCATCCGGATCAAGGGCAAGGGCGCTCCGGGCGAGCACGGCGGCCCCAACGGTGACCTCTACGTCGTCGTCCACGTGAAGGGACACCCCGTGTTCGGCAGGAGCGGCGACAACGTCACCATCACGGTGCCGGTGACCTTCCCCGAGGCGGCCCTGGGCGCTGAGGTCCGGGTCCCGACCCTCAGTGGGTTCCCGGTGACCGTGAAGGTGCCGCCGGGCACCCAGAACGGGCACACGCTGCGGGTGCGCGGCAAGGGCGCCACCCGTAAGGACGGCACCGCGGGCAACATGCTGGTCACCTTCGAGGTGGACGTGCCCAGGACGCTCAGCGGCGACGCCCGCGAGGCCCTGGAGAAGTTCCGTGCGGCCACCTCCGACTACGACCCGCGCGACGGGCTCGAGGCGCGGGCGAAGGGCGCGTGAACAACGTGAACGATCCTGCCTTCGGCGCCGACGCACCGGTCTACGTGATCTCGGTGGCCGCCGAGCTGGCCGGGATGCATCCGCAGACGCTGCGGCAGTACGACCGGCTCGGGATCGTGTCTCCGGGCCGCACGTCGGGGCGAGGGCGCCGGTACTCCATGCGCGACGTGCGGACGCTGCGCGAGGTGCAGCGCCTGTCGCAGGAGGAGGGCATCAACCTCGCCGGGATCAAGCGCATCCTGGAGTTGCAGCACGAGGTGGAGCAGTTGCGTGAGCAGGCGTTCCACCTGGCCAACGAGCTGGAGGCGGCCCGACGGGCGGTGTCCCGGCGGGGCCGTCCGGCCCGCCCCGAGGGCGGGCCGGTGCGCGGGGAGCTGGTGCGCCGCACCCGCGTGACGATCTTCAACACCGCCGAGCCCGACGCCGAGCGGCCCGACCAGGCGCGCCAGGGCGGACCGGGCGGCCAGAGCGCTCCCGGTGGTCAGGGGCCGGGCGGCCAGGGCGGCGGCCAGGGGCGTTCGACCGGCGGTCAGGGCGGCTCGGCCGCCGGGCCGGGCGGCCAGTCCTCTGGTGGCCCGGGTGGCGGTCCGGCCGGTGGCTCGGCTGGTGGCCCGGGCGGGCCCGGCGGTCGGCCCGGCCGGGACGAGACCGGTCAGGGCGGCCCGGGCGGCCCCGGCCAGGGCTGACGGACCGGCTGACGGACCCGGGGGTCTCCGTTCAGGGAGCGGTCCCAGGCGACCCCGCATGGTCACTCTGAGTAACAGACTTTGTGGAAGGGGTAATCGGAATGAACTACAAGCTCACGCGGAAGAGCCAGGAGGCCCTGGCCGCCGCGATCCGTGAGGCCACCGCCGACGGCAGCCCGCAGACCGAGCCGCTGCACCTGCTGAACGCCCTGCTCGACCAGGCCGAGGGTGTCACCCGACCGCTCCTCAAGGAGGTTGGCGCCAGCCCCGACCAGCTCAAGGACAAGGTCGAGGCCGGCATCGGCGCCCTGCCCAAGGCCGCCGGTTCGACGGTCAGTTCACCGTCCTCCTCCCGCCAGCTCATCGTCTCCATCAACACCGCCGCGCAGCGCGCCCAGCAGATGGAGGACGAGTACGTCTCCACCGAGCACCTGCTCGTCGGGCTGGCCACCGACGGCGGCGAGGCCGCCCGGCTGCTCAACGAGGCGGGGGCCGCCCCGGACGCGCTCCTGGAGGCCTTCGAGCGGGTGCGCGGCACCGGCAGGATCACCTCGGAGAACCCCGAGGACACCTTCCAGTCGTTGGAGAAGTTCGGTGTGGACCTCACCGAACGCGCCCGCGAGGGCAAGGTGGACCCGGTCATCGGGCGCGACGGCGAGATCCGCCGCGTCATCCAGGTGCTGAGTCGGCGCACCAAGAACAACCCCGTGCTCATCGGCGAGCCGGGCGTGGGCAAGACCGCCGTGGTGGAGGGGCTGGCCCAGCGCATCGTGGCGGGCGACGTGCCGCAGTCGCTGCTGGGCAAGCGGCTGATCAGCCTCGACCTGTCGGCGATGGTCGCGGGCGCCAAGTACCGGGGCGAGTTCGAGGAACGGCTCAAGGCGGTGCTCGCGGAGATCAAGGAGTCCGAGGGCCAGGTCATCACGTTCATCGACGAGCTGCACACCATGGTGGGCGCGGGCGCGGCCGAGGGCGCCATGGACGCGGGCAACATGCTCAAGCCCATGCTCGCGCGGGGCGAGCTGCGCATGGTCGGCGCCACCACCCTGGACGAGTACCGGGAGAAGATCGAGAAGGACCCGGCGCTGGAGCGCCGGTTCCAGCAGGTCATGGTGGGCGAGCCGTCGGCGACGGACACCATCGCGATCCTGCGCGGACTCAAGGGGCGTTACGAGGCCCACCACAAGGTGCAGATCTCCGACTCCGCGCTGGTGGCGGCGGCGACCCTGTCGGACCGCTACATCACCGCGCGGTTCCTACCGGACAAGGCGATCGACCTCATCGACGAGGCCGCGTCCCGGCTGCGTATGGAGATCGACTCCAGCCCGGTGGAGATCGACGAGCTGCGGCGCACGGTGGACCGGCTCAAGATGGAGGAGATGGCGCTCGACAAGGAGTCGGACCCGGCCAGCCAGCAACGGCTGGAGCGGCTGCGCTCCGACCTGGCCGACCGCCAGGAGCACCTCAACGGTCTGGTGGCCCGCTGGGAGCAGGAGAAGGCGGGGCTGAACCGGGTCGGCGACCTCAAGGGGCAGCTGGACGAGATGCGCACCCGGGCGGAGCTGGCCGAGCGCGAAGGCCGCTTCGAGGAAGCCTCCCGGCTGATGTACGGGGACATCCCGCAGCTGGAGAAGCAGGTGGAGGAGGCCTCCAAGGCGGAGGAGAAGGCCGAGGCCTCCGGCGAGGACACCATGGTCAAGGACGAGGTGGGCGCCGACGAGATCGCCGATGTCGTCTCCTCCTGGACCGGGATTCCGGTGGGACGGCTGATGGAGGGCGAGACCTCCAAGCTGCTGCGCATGGAGGACGAGCTCGGGCAGCGGCTGATCGGCCAGCGGGACGCCGTGCAGGCGGTGTCGGACGCGGTGCGCCGGGCGCGGGCGGGGATCTCCGACCCGGACCGCCCGACGGGTTCCTTCCTGTTCCTCGGTCCGACCGGTGTGGGCAAGACGGAGCTGGCGAAGGCGCTGGCGGAGTTCCTGTTCGACGACGAACGCGCGATCGTGCGCATCGACATGAGCGAGTACTCCGAGAAGCACTCGGTGTCGCGCCTGGTAGGGGCTCCTCCCGGTTACGTGGGGTACGAGGAGGGCGGTCAACTCACCGAGGCGGTGCGGCGGCGGCCGTACACGGTGGTGCTGTTGGACGAGGTGGAGAAGGCGCACCTGGAGGTGTTCGACACCCTGCTCCAGGTGTTGGACGACGGGAGGCTCACGGACGGCCAGGGCCGCCAGGTGGACTTCCGCAACACCATCCTCATCCTCACCTCCAACCTCGGGTCTCCGTTCCTGGTCGACCCGTCGCTGGAGGAGTCGACGCGCAGGGAGCGGGTGATGGACGTCGTGCAGGCCACGTTCAAGCCGGAGTTCCTCAACCGTCTGGACGACGTGATCATGTTCGACGCGTTGTCAACGGAGGACCTGACCCGGATCGTCGACCTCCAGGTGGACAAGCTGGCCCGGCGCCTGGCCGACCGGCAGCTGACCCTGGACGTGACCCCGGCGGCCCGCGAGTGGCTGGCGCTGACGGGATACGACCCGAACTACGGCGCGCGGCCGCTGCGTCGGCTGGTGCAGTCGAGCATCGGTGACCCGCTCGCCCGGGAGTTGCTGTCCGGTGAGCTGACCGAGGGGGATGCCATCCGGGTGGATGTCAACGACTCCCGCGAACGGCTGACGGTGAACACACGCAAGGCGGACGAGGTGGCCCCGGAGGTCTGAGGGGCGCCGGTCAGAGGGGCGTACGGGGGTGGCCGTGGGCGGGGGAACGCGCCCGCGGCCGCTCCTGTGTCAGAGTGAGAGGAAGTAGAGGTAGACGATGAAGCTGAACACCGTGCCGAAGATGATGGAAAGCCAGGCGTAGCCAACGAAGCGGTCCCGGTCCGCTTCGTCGGTCTTGCCGACGGCGACCGAGGCGAAGATGATGCCGAGGACTCCGCCGATCAGGTTGCAGCAGAGGAACGTGAGGATGGCGGCGGCAAGGGCGAGTCCGGGACTGCTCCCGGGGGGCGTGTCAGCCATGGGATTCTCCGGTGCTGGGGGACCTCACTCTGTGAGATGCCCCCGGGCACGCGGTGGTTGAAGCGGATTCGTCGACCTCCGGCGGTTCCGGTGCCGCCGGTCCCGCCGCGCCGGGGCCCGCCCCGCGTGCGCGGAGAGCGGGTCGCAGGCGCGGTCGCCGGATTCGCGCGCACCGGTCCGTCCCCGCGTGCGCGGGCAGCGGGCTCCTGGCTCTCGCCCGAGGACCTCAAGGGCTCCTGGCCCTCGCCCGAGGGGCGCCGGGACGGAACCATCCCCACCGGTCGGGGAGTGCGACACGCGACCCCGCGTTATCCCGTCTCTTCTCGCCAATTCCGGGGGCCGCTGGGAAACCATCGGTATTCGCTGATGACCGCCCGCTCCTTGATCCGAATGTCAGATTCCCTTCCGCGGTTTCAGCAGCCTGAACTCGTTCCCCGAAGGGTCAGTGAACAGATGCCAGGGGCCGTCGATGTCATTTTTCACAGAAAGTGCGCCCGTACTTACCAACAGTCGCAGGGCGTCAGCCTCCCGCTCGTTTTCGCCGAGGCGTAGGGCCAGGCCCATGAGGTTCGGTTCGGCCGCGGGTTTGGGGCCCAGTTCGGCACAGAACTCCAGGCGGACGCCCGGCCCCTGAGGGGGACGCAGCTGCGGCGCGCTCCCCTCGGCGGCGGTCCAGCCGGTGGCGCGAGCCCAGAAGTCCCGGTCGATCCGAGGGCGCGCGGAGTCGACGGGCAGCGACCCCAGGCCGGGGCCCTCCTCCTCATAACGGTCGCCCGGCATCACACAGAACAGGTTTCCCTCGATGTCGGCCAGCACCTCCCACGGCACGTCCCCCTGCCGCACGTCGCGAGGCCGTGCGCCCAGCGAGCACAGGGTGCGAGCCCAGGAGCGGTGATCCTTCCCGCCGTTGAGGTCGAGGTGAAGCCGTGTGATGGCCGTTTCCGGCCGAGGGGCGGCGGAGGTCGGCGCCGGGATGACGCGGAGCGGCAGCCCCGGGGTGGGGAGCAGGTAGCCGTCGGGCGCGACGCTCACGGCCGTCACCCCCAGGGCCTGCGACCAGAAGTCAGCGAGGGCGGAGGGGTCGTCCGCCTGGAGGGTGATCGAGTCCAGGAGCATGGCGTGGAGGGTAGCGCGGGAGTGTGACCCTCGGAGCGGGGCCCGTGCGTCTCCCGGCCGCGCGACGCTGACGGCGCACGCTGGCACTGTGCCGCTCCTCCCCCGCGCCTGCCGTCCGATGGATGCCCATCCCCCTTGCGGCGGTGGTCGATACCTGTTCGGCGGCGGCGCTTCCTCGCAGGCTGGAAGGGTGAACCTTTTCGAAACCGGGGCCCCGGGCACCGGGGCGCTCATCCAAAAGTGCGCCTGAATTCCACCTCGGAGACATGTCTCGATTTGACACATCTGACAACCGGGATTGCCCATGTTCGTGAGGGGAAGTTACTCTGACCGAGTTGAACTGTGATGCCGTCGACTCGTGGAGGTACGCATGTGGGACTGGGTGTAATTCCTGATTCTCGACGACGTGCGGAAACGACGCAGCGGCGCTCGTGAACGCGCAGGTCGACGAGACCGCTTCCCGCACACGTGGGGAGCCCAGCGGCCCTCAGAGCTTTCTGAGGGCCGTTCCGTTTCCCGCGCGCAAGACGGGCTCCTTCGCGACAGCCAGAACGGCGGCACCGTCGTCTGCCCCTCGCCCGAGCGGGGTGTGCGGGGCCCGGCGGGTGTGCCGGGCCCCGCTTGTGGTTGTCGGGTTAGATCGGGATGCCGATGTCGGGGGCCAGGCTCGCTCCGGGGGTTTCCATGGCGGTCTGGCCCAGGAGGAGGACGGTTCCGAGGGCGACGGCGGGCCACCCCCACCAGCGGCGCGGTGCCCGGTGGCGGCCCCGGGTGCGTGCGGTGGGCTGCGGTTCCGTCTCGGTCAGCTCGGTTCGGGCTTCGGTTGCGGCCTGTCGGGCTTCGCGGGCCTTCTGTTCGCGGTGTTGGCGGGCGACCTTGACCCAGTGCGGCACCGGTCCGTGTTGCAGCATGTAGGCAACCCGGGGGTTGCCGTGCATCTGGCGCAGGAGGCGTTCCTGTCGGGCCTGGTGGGTCTCCTCCCAGGGCATCTCCGAGCGGGAAACCTCCGCTTGGGGTGCCTTCGGCGGAACCGGGAGGGCCCGCAGGGGACGCCCGTCCGGTCGGGTGAAGCGGTGGCCTCGGGGTGCGGTCAGGACCGACCGCACCTGAGTACTGACTTGCGCGCCGGTCATCGGGTGCCCCCAGCAGCGGCCAAGGCCGGGAGGGTGAACTCCGCCCAGATGACCGTGCCCAGCCCCTCGCAGAAGGGGAAGTCCAGCACGGGCCGGAACCCCCACTTCGATGCCAGCTCACCGACCATGAGCAGGCCACGGCCGCGTTCGGCCTGCTCCCAGTCCTTGCGGGTGCGCCTGCGCGGAACCCTCGGGAGGGAGCCGGTGGTGTTGGTGCGGGTGCCGTCGTCGATGATCGACACCCTCACCAGCCCCGGGGCAGGAGTCTCCAGGGTGCGGACCACCCTGCCGTCCGGGTCCTGCCCGGAGCGGGAGTGCTCGCAGGCGTTGGCGAACATCTCGCTCACGCACAACACCATCTC
>NZ_JBEYHA010000085.1:0-13407 GCF_040635075.1 Nocardiopsis sp. NPDC007018 | reverse complement strand
ACCCCGCCGATCTCCTCGGGAAGCGAGGTCGTCGCGGCGGCCATCACACCACCGGTCGGGGTGCACAGACCCCGCAACGTCAACGCCGAACGGGCCGCGAGGACGTTCTCGGTACGGGGGAGGTCGAGGTCGCGGACCCAGGAGGACCAGTGCAGGCCCGCCCGCTCCTGGCGTTCGGCCTCGGTGCCCTCCTCGGCTGCCAGGGAGTCGGTGCCGCAGCGCAGCTCCAGCACCACGGGGCGCTCGGACCTCGGGTGCACGGTGGCGCGGGCGACGTCGTCGGTGCCGTCGTGGTCCACGCTCCACTCCACGCCGGGGGAGCGCAGGACCATGGGGAACTCCGCGCCCTGGACGCGCAGGCCCTCGGGCTCCACGGTGATGCGGATGGGGGCGCGGCCGAAGTCGGGGCGGGGCGCGAACTCGACCGTGGCGGGGGTGACGCCGCTGATCACCCGGACCAGGTCGGTGCGGCCCGGCCCGGTGTCGTGGGAGAGGTAGTCGGTGACCTCCAGGCGGGACCAGCGGGTGCGTACGGTCATCGTGCCCGGCAGGTAGCGCTGGCCCAAGGGCAGGCCGCCGTGGGCGGGCGCGATCGCGAACACCCCGGCCTGGCGGCCGCCCAACACCTCGGCGAACAGGGCGTTGGAGTCCGGTTCGGGGTGGCAGAACCACAGCAGACGCGCGTCCGGGCCCAGGAGCGCCACCGACGCCTGGTTGGACAGCATCGACATGCGCTCGATCGGTGTCGGGCGCTCGCCGAACACCCACGAGCGGCGCTCGGTGGCCAGGAGGGACAGCAGGGTCGCCGCCGCGGGGGTGCTGGGCACGCTGTGCGCGGCCGCCGTGCTCTCCTCGCCGACCCGCACGCCCGCGTCGGCGCCGGTGTTGAGGTTGACGAACACCGGCTCCTCGCCGTCGCCGCCGCCGATGTAGAGGATCGCGGTGGCGTCGACCTGCTCGCGCAGGAGTTCGAGGGCGGCGGACTTGTCGGCGGGCGGGGCGTCGGGGCCGGTCCCGGGGTGATGGGGGTCGATGGTGAGGTCGGTGTCGAACTCGGTCCCGTAGGCGCCCACCAGGCGGACCTCGGCGGGCAGCCGGGAGAGCGCGGCCAGATCGCGCAGGGGGCGTGCGGAGACCACCGCGCACACGGTGCCGGGCAGGTCGGCCAGGTCGCGCAGGGCGCGGACCGCCTCAGGGAGCGGTCCCCGCTGGTTGGCGTCGACCGGGGTCAGGGCGCCGTCGTAGTCACAGGCCACGAGCAGGCGCGAGGTGCGGGCGAGGGCGGAGACCCGCTGTCTGACGTCGAGGGGAAGGGCCTCCGGCGTCGTGTCCGTGGGTCCCTGCGGGGCCGCCGGAGCCGCCTTGACCACCTGGGTGAGCGTCACGTTGCCTCCTCCACCGGTCCATTACCGACCTGGGAAATAGGTGAGATGTAGGACTCCGCGCGCACGCGTCCGGATCACAGGGTTCTGTCATGGAGAACGTAGTCCCGGGAACGCGGGGCACGCGATGGACTTCGCGGGCCTTGGAGCAGACCTAAAGAACATTTGGCATTCAAACGGATAAACAGGGCATCCGTGCTGTTCTGTAAAAGATCAGGTGCCTCAGAAGTCAACGCGAGACTACCCGCGCCTCGCACGTGCGCGTGCACGCGCTCGTGGAGGTGTAGACCACTCAATCTGCCCATACGTATACAAGACGGACCCCGCCCTCGGGTCGTGGAAACGGGTCCACGGCCGGGGGACGGGGTGCGGGGATACGGGTACTGGGAGGTGGGGGCGGCGAAGCGCCGGGTCAGGAGCTCGACGACTCCCACTCCGGCTTGCGCAGGTGGTGCACCCACGCGGGCGGGATGTTGGCGAACACCTTCTCCGAACCGATTCCGTAACGGTCCAGCCAGTCCTGCACCACCCAGCTGGTCCGCGCCTGGCGCAGGTAGTCCTCCCGGCGGGCGATCACCGCCTTGACCTCCTTCGTGTACAGGTACCCGTAGAAGGAGAGGGTCCCCCCGGGGCGCAGCACGCTGAAGTAGTAGTCGAGGATGCCGCGCACCGTGTCGGCGGTGAAGTTCGCGAACGGCAGACCGGACACGATGACGTCGTAGGTGCGGTCGGTGCCCATCTCGTCCACCAGGCACGCGTGCACCTCGGCGGCGTCGGCGATCTGGGACATCACCGGGTCGGTCTCCAACAGGCGCTCGACGTACGACGCGAACTCCGGGTTGGCCTCCACGAGGTCCACGGTGTCGCCGGGGCGCATCGCGGCGGCGATCCCGCGGCTGATCGCACCGGTCCCGGCACCCGCCTCCAGGATGCGCAACGGCTCGTCGGGATCGGGTCGGTGGCGGATGTGCTCGGCCATGGCGTGGGCCAGGGCGCTGCTGCTGGGCACGATGGAACCCGTCGCATGGAAGGTGCGCAACGCCTGGCTGAAGAAGAGTCTGGTGTCACGCAGACGCTCCTCCAGCCGGAGGGCGGCCAGGGGTCCGGTGGGGCTCTGGGTCTCGGACATGGGTTGAACGCTAACGCCTCACCGCGCCCCAGGGGAGTCCGCGCGGCCGTTTGTCGGGGAAACACCGCGTGTCCATCGCCACCGGCCGATCGGGAACCCTCCCGTCTCACCCGCTCCACACGCCACCTTCGCACCGCGTTCCCCAGCCCACAACCCACGACCCACCAGCCCCAGCACCAGCGACACGAGCGCCCCGGCGGGGCCGCCCGTCCGGAGGCGCGGCGACGGCACGCCCTACGCTGAGGGGCATGAGCGACGACTCCACCGCCTCCGAACCCGCGACCGCCGCCCCCGCGAGGACCGCGCTGGTCACCGGCGCCTCCAGCGGGATCGGCGAGGAGTACGCCCGCCGCCTGGCCCAGCGCGGATACGGGCTCGTCGTGGTCGCGCGCCGCCGCGCGCTCCTGGACGAGCTCGCCGACGACGTCCGGGCGCGCTACGGGGGCACCGTCGAGGTCCTGCCCGCCGACCTCGGCACCGCCGAGGGGCTCACCGCCGTCACCGCCCGGCTGTCCGAGGACGGCACCGGGGGCTCCGCCCCCGTCGACCTGCTCGTCAACAACGCCGGTCGCGGCGACGGCGGCACGTTCGCCGAACAGGACCCCGGCGAGATCGACGCCATGATCGACCTCAACGTCCGCGCCGCCCTGCACCTGGCCCGCGCCGTCCTACCGGTGCAGATCGCCCGCCGCGCCGACGGATTCGAGGGACCGCTCGGCGTGGTGAACGTCGCCTCGATGGCCGGGGAGGTCCCCGCCAACCCGGGTGGTTCCGTCTACGGTGCGGGCAAGAAGTTCCTGACCGTGTGGAGCGAGAGCGTGGCCGCCGAGGTGCGCCGGCACGGCGTCCACGTCACCGTGGTGCAACCCGGCTTCGTGCGCACCGACATGACCCGGGGCGTGCAGGAACAGGGCATGCCCGAGTTCGCGTTCGTGTCCAAGGAGCAGGTCGTGCGCGACTCCCTGGTCGCCTGGGCCGCCGGGCGGTCGGCGGTCGTCCCCGGGGCCCAGTACAAGCTGGCGGACGGCGTCCTGCGGCTGCTGCCCCGCCCGCTGATCCGCGCCGTCGCCCGCCGGATGGCCTGACCAGGGTCTCTCACCATGTGGGACATTCGGTCCCCGGTTGGTCACCGGGTGTCGGTTGCGCCTACCCTGGTACCGCACTGTCGGTCGAGGAAAGAGACCATGAAGACCTTCGAAGAGCTGTTCGCCGAGCTGTCCGAGAAGGCACGCTCCCGCCCCGAGGGGTCCGGGACCGTCGCCCAACTCGACGCCGGCGTCCATGCCATCGGCAAGAAGGTCGTCGAGGAGGCCGCTGAGGTCTGGATGGCCGCCGAGTACGAGTCGGACGAAGACGCCGCCGAAGAGATCTCGCAGCTCCTCTACCACCTCCAGGTCCTGATGCTGGCCCGCGGCCTGCGGCTCGAGGACGTCTACAAGCATCTGTAGGCCGGTGTCGCGCGCCCCTCACCGGGCGCCGGCGCGCCGGCCCACCGGACGTCCCCGAACCACACCCGAGCCGAACCAAGGAACCGTCATGCCCGACATGCTCCGTATCGCCGTGCCCAACAAGGGCCAGCTGTCCGAACCCGCCGTCCAGATGCTGGGCGAGGCCGGGTACCGGCAGCGCAAGAGCAGCCGCGACCTCGTGCTGGTCGACCCCGACAACAACACCGAGTTCTTCTTCCTGCGCCCCAAGGACATCGCCGTCTACGTGGGCGAGGGCATCCTCCAGGCCGGGATCACCGGCCGCGACATGCTGCTGGACTCCGGCGCCCCGGTGGACGAGGTCCTGCCGCTGGGCTTCGGCGGCTCCACGTTCCGCTTCGCCGCACCCGACGGCGGCGGGATGGACGTCTCCGACCTCGACGGCAAGCGGATCGCCACCTCCTTCGACGGTCTGCTCCGCGCCTACCTGGAGGAGCGCGGCATCGACGCCCGCGTCATCCACCTCGACGGCGCGGTGGAGAGCTCGGTGCAGCTCGGCGTGGCCGACGCGGTGGCCGACGTCGTCTCCACCGGCACCACCCTGCGCAACGCGGGCATGGAGACCTTCGGCGACCCGATCCTGGTCTCCGAGGCCGTGGTCATCCGCCCCACCAACGCCCCCGAGGACCGGCAGATCGACCAGCTGCTGCGCCGCCTGCGCGGCGTCCTCGTGGCCCGCGACTACGTGATGATGGACTACGACGTGCACGCCGAGAACCTGGAGGCGGCGGTGGCGCTCACTCCGGGCATGGAGGGGCCGACGGTCTCCCCGCTGCACCGTGAGGGCTGGGTGGCGGTCCGCTCGATGGTGCCGCGCAAGGAGGCCCAGCGCATCATGGACGACCTCTGGCAGCTGGGCGCCCGCGCCATCCTGGTCACGGACATCTACGCCTGCCGCCTCTGACCGTCCCGGTCGGGGGCGTCCGCCCCCGGCCGCCCGGGGCCCGCCTGGCGATCGGCGCGGGTCACCGGGAGCCCCGCCCCCGGTGGTGCTCAGTCGGGCACGACGGTCAGGACGGTCTCGTCGCCGTCCTCGGCGACCGTGACGGTGACGTGCAGGACCCTGCGTTCGGCGTCCCACCGCGACGTCCATCCGCCGTCCCCGGCCGGGGTGTCCACAGTCAGCCCGAACCCCTCTCCGGGACCGTCTCCGAAGGCGTCTTCGGGCAGGTACAGCTCGGTGGCCCCGGACACTTCGGCGCTCTCCTCGTAGCGCACCGTCAGAGCGCCGCTGGCACCGTCGGTTCCCCACTCCCGGGGCCGGCCCGCCACCGCGCGGGGGTAGGCGCGGTTCATCACGTGCGCCAGGGGCCCGGGGGTGAGTTCCTCCCCCTCGGCACGGTCCTCCCAGGGGCCCCAGCCGTCGTGGTCGTTGGACCAGTAGACGCGCCCCGCCGCCATCGACTCGGTCTCCTCCAGCATCCGGGCCACGAACTCCGGGGCGCCCGCCCCGGACATGTCCAGGCCGAACTCGCCCAGCACGACGGGCGCCTCCAGGCGCTCGCCCACCACCCGGACGTTGCGCGACCACAGGTCGACGCTGGCGTCGACCTGTCTCCTGGCCTCCCCCTCGTACGGCTGGCCGAGGTCCATGGGCAGGGCGTACATGTGCGGTGCGTACACGATCCGGGGGTCCCCCTCGCGGGGGTCGTCCAGGTGCGGCAGGAACGAGGGCAGGCCCCAGTTCACGCCCACGGCCTGCCCCTCCACGAAGATCCACGTGTCCTGGTCGGCCTCCCGGACACGGGCGATGGACCGGCGGTAGAGCTCGGCGAGGGGGCCCGCCTCGAAGTCGGCGCCTTGGAGGCTACCGCCGAAGGGTTCGTTCATGAGGTCGTAGCCGAGGACGGCGGGGTGCCCGGCGAACCGCTCGGCCACGTGCCCCCCAGGCGTCGGCGTAGGCGTCCATCAGCCCGGGGTGCTCGCCGGTGGTGCCCCAGAAGTGGTCGAAGGCGCGCACGACGCCGGGCTCCAGGTAGACCAGCTCCCACATCTCCCGGCTCTCCACCCGCAGCCCGTCGTTGTGGGTGGCCCACTCGGGGGCGCCGTTGCCGGAGTGCTCCTCGGGGCTGGTGTAGCGGCCGTACAGGTCCTGGTGCATGTCGATCAGCACGTGGTACCCCCGGTCTGCGTACCACTCGACGCGTTCGGCGACGGCGTCCAGGTACTCCTCGTCGTAGACGCCCTCCTCCGGTTCCACGGCCTGCCACTGGACGAGGAAGCGGACGACGTTGGTGCCCATGGTGTCGTACTCGGCCTGGACGTCGTCCTCGGTGATCCAGGGCAGCCGGTCGGGGGCGCCCTTGGCGGAGCCGGAGGTGTTGAGGCCGTGGAGGAAGAGCGCCCGGCCCTGGTCGTCGGTGAGGTAGCGGGTGGGTCCGGGTTCGTGCCGGGTGGCCGTGGCGGCGACGCCGCCGGCCACCAGTACGAGCACGGCCAGGACGGCCGTGGAGAGCCCGCGCTTGCCGGTGCGCCGCAATCTCGCTCCTGGGGAGGTGTGCCGAGTACTCGGAGGGGGTGCGCAGGAGTCACTCCGGGGAAGAGCGCCCTGTGATGATGAGAGCTGGATCACTATCATGCAAAAGGTGAATGATATTCGCAATAGCCCCCCGACCTTCACCCTCCGCCCCCTCGTCCTCCCGGCCGCCGCCGGGATCGCGACCCTCGTTCCCTGCCTGCTCTTCGCCAACCCCGCGTTCCTCACCTGGCTGGGGTCCCGCGCCGCCTGGCTCACACTGCCCACTTCCCTGGGCGTGCCCTTCGCCTTCCCCCGGCTCGGCCTCTCCGCCGTCGTCGGCCAGCCCGACTGGCACCTGACCACCGAGCTCCTGGGCGTCGTCGTTCTCGCCTCCGTCACGGGCTGGTGGGTCCACCGGGCGTCGCGTGCCCGCCCCGGAGCCAACTCCTGGCGCGTCCTGCTCTCCGCCTGGGCCGGGGTGCTGCTGGGCCTGGCCCTGGCCAACGCCCTGCGCGCGAGCGCCGCCGTCCTGGCCGTGGGCGCCGGGCCGGTGGCCCTGTTCTCCTACGCGCTCGCCGGAGCGTTCACCGGGACGGTGTGGGCACTCTGCCTGGGCTGGGTGTGCGCGGTGCCCGCGGCGCTGGTCCACCGGTTCACCCCGCGCCCGCCGACGCGACCGGCCTGACGCCCGCACCCGCGCACACCCGTGAACCCTCTCGACCCGGCTCGCTGCCAACGGGTTGAGGGAGGGGCGTCGGTACCTCGGGCCAGCCAGGGCGGAGACACCGGTTCGGCGCGCGCCCGAGAACGACTGCGGTCTGTCGCCCGAACAGGTGAACCTCGTCGGCCCGGCTCGCTACCAACGGGTTGAGGGAGGGGCCTCGGTGCCCCGACCAGCCAGGCGGGGACACCGGCGCGCCCATGAGCGGAGAACCGGGCGGGGAACAGGGCGGAGGCACGGGTTGGAGCGGTCGGACTCGGACACCACCCCCGACAGCGTGCTGCTGGACCGGGTGGGGCGGGGGGACGAACAGGCCCTCGGGCAGCTCTACTCCCGATACGCCTCCGTGGTGCTCGCCTTCCTCCTGGCCCGCGTCCCCGACCGGGGAGTCGCGGAGGAGGTCGGCGCCGACGTCTGGTTGGCCTGCTGGCGGTCGGCGCCCGCCTTCCGGGGAGACAGCCAGGTGCTCACCTGGCTGCTCGGCATCGCCAAACGCCGGTTGGGGTCGCACACGAGAGGACGCCGCCTGGCCCAGGTCCCACTCGACGAGGAGACCGACACGATCCCGTCCCACGAGGACGGCCCGGCCGACCTCGTGGTGTCGGCGGACGCCACTCGCGCCCTGGTCGACATCCTCCACGCGCTCCCTCCCGACCTCGCGGAGACCGTGACCCTGGCCTGGCTGCACGAACTGCCCTACGACGAGGTCGCGGCGCTGGTCGGAGTTCCGACCGGCACCGTGAAGAGCCGGGTGTCACGGGCCCGGCGAAGGCTGCGCGCCGTACTGAGGAGGCAGGATGCCTGACCGACACGAAGACCGGAACCTCCGGGACGCCCTGCGGGTGTGGGACGCGGAACGCAGACCCCAGGCCCCGCCGTTCACGGCGGTCCTGCGCCGGATCGCCGCCGCGCCCTCCCCGCTGGACCGCCCCCGGTGGCCACTCCTCCACGTCCTCCGGCTGGCCATGGCGCTGGCCCGCGCCCAGCTGCGGATCGTGCCGTGGCTGGTGGTGCCCGCGGCACTGCTGACGGCGGCCCTGGCGGCGCTGGCGGCGCGGGTCCTCGGAGTCGGCCAGGACTCCTCCGTGGTGGTCACGGCGTTCTCCTCCCTCATGCTGGTCGGCGTCGCGGTGACGGTGACGATGGCCCTGTCCACGGCTGGCCCCGACGCACTGTCGCTGAGCACTCCGCTGGGACCACCGGTGGTGGTGATGGCCCGGGTCACGGTGGTCCTCGGCATCGACGCGTCCGCGGGGGTCCTGGCGTCATGGGCCGTCGCGTCGTGGGGGGCGGGCGGCGGGTTCGCCGCCGTGCTCGCGGGGTGGGCGGTGCCGCTCGCGGTGGTGGCCGGTCTGGTGACGTGCGTCGCGCTGTGGACCACCCCCTGGGCCGGGGCCGTCACGGGCCTGCTCCTAGTGCCGTTCGTCAGCCCGCGACCCGAGGTGGAGACCGGGGTGGCCACGGTGGTCGGGCTGCTGTGGGAGATCGCCACACCGACCGCGGCGGTGGTGCTGGGAGCGGGGCTGCTCGCGGCGGCGGCGGCCTCCTCGCACCGGGCGTTGGCCAGCGGCGCCACAGTGACGGCCTGACACCCGACGTCGAGGCTCGCCCGCCCCCGATCCTCGCGTTGACGGGTGGGGACGACGGGATGGGTGGCGGAGGGGTGACGGGTGGAGCCGGCGGAATGGGCGGCGGGGATCGGCGGCGGGTGGCGGTGGGGTCGGGCGTGAACCCGAAGCTCGCCGGACGCTACTCACCCGGTGAACACCATGCGAGGAAGGGGGAGCACGTGACGGGAGCACTGATCAGGGCGCAGGTACGCGCCACCGGTGCGGCGACGACCGCGCCGCCGCTCCTGGCGGGGATCGTGGTGGCCGGTACGCTCCGGGGCGCGGAGCTCGTGCTTCCGGCCGGGTCCGCGGCGCTCCTGGCCCCCTGGCTGGTGTCGGTCCTCGTCCTCTGCGCGGGCCTGTGCGTCGCGGTCGCGATGACCGACGACGGGCTCGTCGAACTGCACGAGTCGACGCTCGTCCCGTTCCGGGCCGTGCGGCTCCTGCGGGCCGGTCTGGTCAACGCGGCAGCCGCCGTCGGCGCCGTCCTCGCGGTGCACGGGTCCGGCCCCTGGCCCCGGGAGGAGGGGTGGACCGCGCTCCTCTCCACGGTCGGTGCCGTCGCCGTCCTCACGGCGGTCGCCTTCTGCGTCTGCGGGTGGTCCGGCACACCGGCGGCCACCGCCCTCGCGGTCGTCGCCGCCTGGTTGCTCCTGACGGTCGCGTGGGACCCGCACGTTCCTTCGCTCCACCTCCAGCGCGGGCTCCCGCTCGCCGTGGCGCTGGTGCCTGCGGTGGTCACCTGGCGACGGCTCCGCGACTCCGAACGCCTCATGACGGGGGCCGTGTCATGATCCTCCTCGCGCTGGCCCGGACACACGCCACCATCGCCCGTCGGCAGTGGGCCCTGTGGATCACCGCGATCCCCCTCACCGCGTTCGCCACGCTGCTCGCCACCGTCTCCCCGCGCCACCCCGGTACCGGGGGAGCTGCTGACCTGGCCTTCACCGGGCAGGTCGTCGCCGTCCTGTGCGGCATCGCCTACGCGGCCGCGTTCACCGGCCTCTTCGCCGCCCCCGGCCGGTCCGGTGTGCGCGAGGTGGAGGCCGCGGCCCCCCTCCCCCCGGTACGGCTGCGCGCGGCACGGCTCCTCGGCACCTGCGCGGTGGCCGTCACCCCGCCCCTGCTCGTGCTGTCGGCCCTGGGCGCCGTCCAGACCAACGCCGACCGACCGTGGTCCCTGCTGGCGGCGGTGGGCGTGACGGTGACGATCGTGGTGCCGGCCGCACTGCTCGCGATGACGCTCTCCGGACTGCTCGGGTCGGTCCTGCCCCGAGCGCTCGGCCGGGTCGCGGCCGTGCTGGCCTGGCTCTACCTGACCCTCTCCACCCCGCTGGCGCCGATCCCGCACCTCAACGGCACCGTTCTGGGGGTCGTCGGGGACCCGGTCGCCTCCGGCTACTTCGGATCGCCGCCCGTGTACGCCCCGGCGGGCCCCCTCGGCCTCGAAGGCACCCCCGTGACGGCCACCGCCTCCCTGCTGTGGCAGGCCCTCCTCGTCATTCTTCTGACCATGGCGGGGTCCGCCCTGGCCCATCGCCCACGGACGTGGTGAAAGGTACGACGTGCACATCTCCCTCGACCGCGTCTCCAAGGACTTCCGGCGCCGCCCCGCCGCCCTCGACAACCTCACCCTCGACCTGCCGACCGGGATGATCGGTCTGCTGGGGGCGAACGGCGCGGGCAAGACGACCCTGATGCGGGTCCTGTGCGGCCTCATCGCACCCACCCGCGGGCGCGTACTCGTCGACGGCCGGGACCTCGCCGGGAGCGGGGCGCGTCGCGCCCTCAAGAAGGTGCTCGGCTACCTGCCGCAGCACATCGAGCCCTACCCGAACCTCACCCCGGTCGAGTTCCTCGACTACGTCGGTGTCCTCAAGGGCGTCGGGGGCTCCCGGGAGCGCCGACGCCAGGCGGTGCGGCTCCTCGAACACGTGGGACTGGCCGAGGACGGGCACCGGCGCATGGGCGGCTTCTCCGGCGGCATGCTCCGCCGCGTCGGCATCGCCCAGGCTCTGGTGGGCGATCCCGCGCTGTTGGTCGTGGACGAACCCACGGCAGGGCTCGACCCCGCCGAGCGGGCGCGGTTCCGGACCCTACTGGCCGGAATGGGGCGGGACCGCACCGTACTCCTGTCCACCCACATCCTCGACGACGTCGCCCAGGCGTGCCCGTACGTGTGCGTGCTCGGCGCCGGGCGCGGACTCTACGACGGGCCCACCGAAGGACTCGTCGACGCCGCCCGGGGGCGCACCTGGCTCACCGGCCACGGCACGGCCCCGCCGCCGGAGGGGGCCGTGGTCGTCAACGCGATCACGGTCGGCTCCGGCACCAGGTACCGGATCGTCACCGACACGCCCCCGCCCGGAGCCCACCCGGTCGAGCCGGGTCTCGAAGACGGCTACATGGCGCTGACCTCGACCAAGGAGAAACGATGACCACCGACCCCCCGACCCCCGCCCCGCCCCCGGAACGGCTCCGTGAGCGCGCCGTGGTCCGCTGTCGCGGGCTGCGCCTGGAACGGGGCGGATCTACCGTCCTGGACGGTCTCGACCTGACCGTCGAGCCGGGACGGGTCCACGCGCTGCTGGGGCGCAACGGCGCGGGCAAGTCCACGACCTTCCGGATGCTCCTCGGGCTCCTACGCCCGGACTCGGGCACGGTGGAGGTCCTGGGCGCGGACCCGGCCGACCGTGTCGGACGCGGGGTACTGGCCCGGGTGGGGGCCAGCATCGACGGCCCGGCGGTCTACGACCATCTCAGCGCGTTCGACAACCTCCTCGTGCACGCCCGGCTCACCGGCACGTCGCGCGGCCGGATCGAGGAGGTGCTCGACGTCGTCGGTCTGGCCGGTACCGGACGCAAGCGGGCCAGGACCTTCTCCACCGGCATGAGGGGCCGACTGGCGTTGGGCGTCGCCATCCTGACCCGCCCCGAGCTGCTCGTGCTGGACGAGCCGCAGAACGGCCTCGACCCCCAGGGCATCGTCGAACTGCGCACCCTGCTGCGCGCCTACGCCGCCGAGGGACGGACGGTCCTGGTCAGCTCGCACCAGCTCGGCGAGGTGGTGCGGCTCGCGGACGACATCTCCGTCCTCGGCGGGGGCAGGTGCCTGTACCGGGGGCCGTTGGCGCGGTTCGCTCCGCCGGAGCGGTTGGAACAGGCCTTCCTCGACCTCACCCTGCCGACCGGGACCCGGGTCGGTGCCCCGTGACGGCGACGTGGCGGACACTGAGCGCGGAGGTCGTGCGCACCCGGGGGTCGGCGGCCGCCCTGTTCCCGGTCGCGGGCCTGGTCATCGCGGCGATCAGCTCCGCCGGCGTGCTCATCACCCCGCAGAGCGGGGAGCGGGCCGCCCTGCTCTGGCAGATGCTCTACGTCACCGGCATGGCGGCGGGGCTGCTCACCCTCCTCGCGGGGATCACCACCGCCCGCGAGGAGAAGGCCCGTGAGGCGGGCACCCCGTGGCGGCCGGTGCGCCCGGGCACCGTCGTTCTCGCCAGGTTCGCCGTCCTCGCCTGCCTGTCGGCGCTGTTCCACGCGCTGGCGTTCTGGACGGTCGCGCCGGTGTCCCTGCTCGCCGGAGCACCCGTCGACACCGCCGGTGTCCTCCTGGCGGGAGCGGTGTGCTGGGCGGCGACCCTGGGAGTACTGGCGGCGGCCTTCGTCGCCACCGAGCGCTGGGGGACGGTTCCGGTGTTCCTCGCCGCGTGGGTCTGGCAGCTGTGCGGAACCCTCGCGGCCGAATCGGCGGCCTGGGTGTTCGTACCACCGACCTGGGCGGTGCGTGCCATGCTTCCGGTGCTCGGGGCCCACCTGAACGCTGTCCCCCTGGCCCCGGGGCATCCGTTGGCCGACGAGTCGCCCGTGCTCGCGCTCGCGTTGTCCGTGGGGCTCATGGTCGTGGTGCTGTTCGTGCGGTTGGTGGTCCCGGCTCCGGGGCGGTCCGGACGGAGCGGCGATCCCCGACCGGTGGGGCGCCGCTCCACGCGTGAGGGGGCCCTTGCCGGGATCGGCGCGACCCTGCGCGGGGGGCCCGTCGTGCCCCTGTGCCTGGGCGCGGCGGCCCTGTGCCTGGTGACGGCGGCCGTCTACCCCGTCGGATACCTGCTCGGGCTGTACACCTTCGCGCTGCTGCCGATCGGGGCGAGCGTCACCGCGGTCCTGTTGTGGGGTCTGCTGGCACCGGGGTGGCGGCTGCTCGTCCCGCGCCGCCCGGGAATGCCCGAGGCGGTCCAGGTCTGGCTGATCCGGTGCGTGGGAGCCATGACGGCGCTCGTGATCGCCCTCTGCCTGATCCCTCCCGTGTTGAGCGGCGGACCGGCCGCGCACACGGTGTCGTCGGAGGTGCTGCGGGCCGGTGCGCTCTGGCTGATCCTCGGTACCGCGTGCGGACTCGGGGCGCTGTGGCTCACCGTCCGCCACGGACCGGGATGGGCGCTCGGGGCGACGTCGGTCGTGGTCGTGGTGAGCGCGACCTTCGGCGGGGACGTCCTCGCCCAGACCTGGATGTGGCTCCTGGGGATGATCGGAGGGCCGCCTGATGATCGCGACCGCGAACATTTCCGTGTCGGTGGTCTGCCTGATCGTTGGGATCATCTGCTGGCTGTCGAAAAGCTG
>NZ_JBEYHA010000084.1:0-14462 GCF_040635075.1 Nocardiopsis sp. NPDC007018 | reverse complement strand
AGGACGACTGATGTGTTCGAGAGATGCGTGTCCCCAGCCCTGGTAAAAACCCCCGCCGTCCGGGCGCCGCTTGCCGCTCTACGGCCAACCCGCTCACCACAGGAAAGCGCGTACCCGCAGGTTTGTACCCCGCTGTGTCCGGGGTGCGTTGCGCCGTGACCGGGCCGGACGCGGCGTGGTACACCCGTCCGCGTCGTAGGCCCGGGATAGGGTTCCGGCACGTTCCGCACACCGGGAGGGACCACCATGACCGCGACCCTCAGCCGCCGCGAACTCAACCGCGCCACCCTGGAGCGCCAGTTCCTGCTGCGCCGCACCGATCGACCGGCCACCGAGGTGCTCGCCCGGCTGGCCGGACTCCAGGCCCAGACGCCGCACACCTGGTACGTCGGGTTCCAGAGCCGTATGGAGGACTTCGACCCGCACGAGGTGGGCCGACTCCTGACCGACGGCGCGCTGGTGCGCATGTCCCTGATGCGCTCCACCCTGCACCTGGTCTCCGCCGAGGACGCCGCGTGGATGCGCCCCACCACCCAGGAGGTCATGGAGCGCGACCTCGCGCACGGATCGCACGGCAGGGCCACCGCCGGTGTGGACCGGGACGAGGTGGTCGCCCTGGGCCGCAAGATCCTGGAGGAGCGGCCGCTCACCCCCAAGGAGTTGGGAGAACAGATCGGAGCCCGGTGGGAGGGCGTGGACGGCGCCGACCTGGCCTACGTGGTCCGCTGCCTGCTTCCGGTCGTGCAGCTTCCGCCGCGCGGCGTGTGGGGCGCCTCCGGGCAGCCGGTACTGGCCCCCGCCGACACCTGGACCGGCCTGCCGCCGGCCCCCGGACCGGACCCCGGGGCGCTGGTCCTGCGCTACCTGGCCGGATTCGGCCCGGCCAGCGTAAGGGACGTGCAGGCCTGGTCCGGGATGACCAGGACGAAGGCCGTGGTGGACGGGCTGCGGGAGCGGCTGGTGTCCTTCCGCGACGACTCCGGCACGGAGCTGTTCGACCTGCCCGACGCCCCGCGCCCGGAGGCGGACGCCCCGGCGCCGGTGCGCTTCCTCTACGACTTCGACAACCTGCTGCGCGGGCACGCCGACCGGAGCCGGGTCGTGTCCCGGGAGAACCTGAGCCGGCTCTCCGCGCGCAACGGCATGCCGCCCGCGACGGTGCTCGTCGACGGCGAGGTGGCCGCCTCCTGGAGGGTGGACCGGAGCCGCAGTACACCCGCGCTGGACGTCACTCCCTTTCGCGCGTTCAACTCTTCGGAAAACGAGGAGATCACCGAAGAGGGGGAGCGTCTACTCGCCTTTCTCTTCCCCGAGGACGAGGACGCGCGACTCCGTTTCACGCTTCCCGCCTGAATCGACCACCACCCGGGAATCGACCGTTTTGTGCACGTGCGTCCTGACCACGGAGGGCGCGTGTGGGTATGACAGGATTCTGGGGTGACTGAAGAGTTCCGTGCCGCGTTCCAACGCGTGCTCGACACCGCCGCCAGCCAGGCACCCGGCTTCCCCGAGGCCGTGCACGACGTGTTCCGGCTCTCCTCCCAGGTGCCCCGGGAGGAGCTGGCCATCGCGCTGGAGACGCTGACTCCGGTCCTGGGCGACAGCGAACCCCACGCGGGAGTGGCCGCCGACCTCTCCGTCCTGGCCGGTGCCCTGGTCGAGTCCGGAGCGCCCGCCGGCCAGGTGGGCCTCGAGGTACTGCGCCAGCTCGGCAGCTACGGCCAGGCCGCGGTCGCCTTCCTCCACGCGTGGGAGAAGACCGGCGGCGGCCCACTCCCCGCCCCGAACGACGTGGGCGAGGTCGAGGAGGCGCGCGTCGAGCAGGTCCTGGGCGACAACGCCCCGCTGGCCACCGTCGGCTGGTGGACCTCCCTGCGCTACGGCCTGGCCGCCAAGGCCATGCTGGGCGACTCGGGGGTGCGCGCGGCCGTGCGCGCCGACCCCGGGGCGCTGCACGAGCTGGGCCAGATCGTGCAGGCCCTCTCCACACGGCTCAGCGAGTTCGGCGAGACGGCCGAGCTGCTGCGGATGTCCGAGGTGGACCGGCTCCTGGTGCTGGACCGGGCGTCCTGGCGCGGGTTCCGGGTCGCCTTCGACGGCCTGAGCGACAACTTCCAGCTGCACACCCTGCTCGCCGACGCGCTGATCGGCAAGGAGGGGCACCGCCTGCCCGGTACCCGGCCCGACCCCCGCTGGGTCGCGGCCTCCCTGGACGCCGCCGTGGACCCGCTGGCCGACGTGGTGCGCGGCGAGTGGGACCTGGTGGGCGGGGACGGCACCTGGGTGGGGAACGAGGCCTGTCCCGGCGACGTCCCGCTGGTGGACGGCGAACGGGTGCTGGTGCTCGAACCGCAGTCGCTGTTGCACTCCTGGCGGGCCGGGCGCCGCCACCCGCACGTCCCCGGTTCCCTCACCGTCCTGGCGGAGCTGCACCCGGACGAGGCCGCGGCCTGGTGGGCCCGCGTCCACCCGGCCGGGTCGGTCCGCCACCCGCAGGCACCGGCCATCGAGAACGACGACACCGGCGCGCACCGGCGCCCGCCCACGCACTTCGGCGTGGCCGCGCACTTCGCCGAGGTGGACTCCGGTCCGATGTCGGCGCCCTTCGCCGCCCTGGACCCGCACCTGGACGCCCCGGGCGGCGAGTTGTCCGCGTCGTTCGAGGACATCACGATCAACCCCGGGGCGGGCGCGGGGTTCCCCGACTCCCCCGCGTCGCTGTTCGACCCCCCGGCACGGCCGCCCGAACCCGCGGACGACGCCGAGGACGAACCCGACGACTTCACCGTGCCCGCCGCCTGGTCGGGCGCGCTCACTCCCACGGCGCCGGGGACGGACGACCCGGCGGAGTTCCCCGGCTCCCTCTCTGAGCCACCGCTCGACGAACCGCTGTGGCGCGACCCCCGCCCCCTGCCCGACCCCGGCGCGGACGTCCGCCCGGCCAACGCCCCGGCCGCGGACGACCCCTCGGTGATCGCCCCCGTCGCAGACGACCCGCGCGACACCCCCCGCGACACCCCCCTGCCCCCCGGTGCCCGCCTGCTGCCCCCCATGCCTCCCGGGGTGTCGGACGGCAGCACGTGGGCGCCGCACTGGAAGTGGCCGATGGGGCCGCCCGGGCGGTGACCCGCCCCCGACCAGGCCGTTCCGTGCCGCCGCGCCCTCCCGTACGCGGCCGCGTGACAACTGTCATCCCTTGAGCACCGCACCGCTCACAGCCTGACGGTGATGGGTGGGACTGGAGCGCGGTGCCCGGGCGCGAAATCATGGGGACATGACGACGACGAGGGACACCCCCCGGGAGCACGGGCCACAGGACACGGCTCCCTCCCCCCGACCCACCCGCGAAGAGGCGCTCCAGCGGGCGGGCCGCACCTGGGACGAGGAGGAGAGCCGCAGGGCCAAGGAACAGTGGAGGAACCAGCGCCCTTGGCCGAGCACCATGAAGCGGCAGGACAAGGTCCTCGCCTGGATGCTCGTCGGGATTCCGGCGTTCTTCCTCCTCACGATGCCGCTGCGTCCGCTCTTCATCGCGGACCACGCCCTCCCCCTCGCGTTCGTCACCGGCAGCCACGCGGCCGTCGGCGCCGCCGCGGCCTTCGCCAGCATCGGTGAGGCGCCCCTGTGGCTGGTGATCGTCGCGGGCGTCGTCGGCAAGATCAAGATCGACTGGCTGTTCTGGTGGGTGGGCCGCCGCTGGGGGCAGGGCATGATCACCTTCCTCGTGCCCAGCGAGCGCGGCCGCCACTTCGCCGAGCGCCTCCAGACCATGAACCCGTGGGTGATGCGGATGTTGATCCCGCTGAGCTACCTGCCCGGCGTCCCCGGGGGCATCCCCCACATCGTGGCCGGGGTGAACGGCATGCGGCTGAGCACCTACATGCTGTTGGACGCCCTCGGCGCCCTGTTGGTGACCGCCGTCGTGGCGGGCATCGGGTACGGCTCGGGCCAGGCCGGGGTGGACGTGGTCCTGTTGATCGACGGCTACGCGGTCTGGCTGATGTTCGCGCTCATCTTCGCCATGGCGGCCGTCCCCGCGATCAGCAGCATCAGGGACATGCGTGTCCGCAGGGCGCGGGTGCTCAGGGAGGTCGGCGCGGCCTACGACGCCGAGACCGAGCGCCTGGCCGCCCGGGTGAACGAAGAATCGGACTCCGTCGTTCGCACCCCATCCTCACCCGACGCCACCAGGGATGACTCCTGAAAGTCAGCACGGCCTCACGTACGGTCGCGCGCGAAGGCGGGCTCCTTGACTAGGCTGGCGATCGGCAATCCGACACCCCGGGCAAGCCGGCTGCGCTGGGTGCGTCACAAACACACTCAAGGAGATCCCGTCATGGGACAGCAACACTTCGATCTGGTCGTCCTCGGCGCCGGGCCCGGCGGCTACGTCGCGGCGATCCGCGCCGCCCAGCTGGGCCTCAGGGCGGCCGTCGTCGAGGAGAAGTACTGGGGCGGCGTCTGCCTGAACGTGGGCTGCATCCCCTCCAAGGCGCTGCTGCGCAACGCCGAGCTCGCCCACCTGTTCCACAACGACGCCGACCTGTTCGGCATCAAGGTGAACGGCACGGTGGAGTTCGACTACGGCAAGGCGTTCAGCCGCAGCCGCGAGGTGGCGGACGGCCGGGTCAAGGGCGTCCACTTCCTCATGAAGAAGAACGGGATCACCGAGCTCAACGGGCGCGGCACCTTCGTCGACGGCCACACGATCGAGGTGCGTGCCGAGGACGGCTCCACCGAGACCGTCACCTTCGACAACGCGGTGATCGCGGCGGGGTCCTCCACCCGGCTGATCCCCGGCACCTCGCTGTCCGAGCGGGTCGTCACCTATGAGGAGCAGATCCTCAGCGAGGAGCTGCCCGGCAGCATCGTCATCGCGGGTGCGGGCGCCATCGGCGTCGAGTTCGCCTACGTGATGCGCAACTACGGCGTCGACGTGACCATCGTCGAGTTCCTCGACCGGGTCGTGCCGCTGGAGGACGAGGAGGTCTCCAAGGAGATCGCCCGCGCCTACAAGAAGCTCGGCGTGAAGGTCCTGACCTCCACGAAGGTGGAGTCGGTCGAGGACACCGGGTCCGGGGTGCGGGTCACCGTCACCGGTTCGGACGGCAAGCAGAGCACCCTGGAGGCCGACAAGCTCCTCCAGGCGATCGGCTTCGCCCCCAACGTCGAGGGCTACGGCCTGGAGAAGACCGGTGTGGCGCTGACCGAGCGGGGCGCCATCGAGATCGACGGGCGCGGGCGCACCAACGTCCCGCACATCTTCGCGATCGGCGACGTCACCGCCAAGCTCATGCTGGCGCACACGGCCGAGGCGATGGGGATCGTGGCGGTGGAGACCATCGCCAACGCCGAGACTCAGGAGATCGACTACCGGTTCATCCCGCGCGCGACCTACTGCCAGCCGCAGATCGCCAGCTTCGGCTACAGCGAGAAGGAGGCGCGCGAGGCGGGCTACGACGTCCAGGTCGCCAAGTTCCCGTTCATGGCCAACGGCAAGGCGCACGGCCTGGGCGACACCCGGGGCTTCGTGAAGATCATCTCGGACGGCCGGTACGGGGAGTTCCTGGGCGCCCACATGGTGGGCCCGGACGTCACCGAGCTGCTGCCCGAGCTGACCCTGGCCCAGCAGTGGGACCTGACCGTGCACGAGGTGGCGCGCAATATCCACGCGCATCCCACCCTCAGCGAGGCGGTCAAGGAGGCGGTGCACGGTCTGGCCGGGCACATGATCAACTTCTGATCCGCCGGAGGGTTCCCCTGTGAGGGAGGCGGGGCCGGTCCCTGGCGGGGTCGGCCCCGTCGTCGCTCAGCCGTATCGGGCCAGCGGTTGGGTGCTGCACCGGAAGGCGCCGCCCAGGGAGCGGGTGGCGCGCAGGTCCACGTACTCGACGCGCACCCCGAAGGCCCCCAACCGTTCGCCGACGTCCTCGAACTCCGGGTCCGTGACGTAGGTTCGCGGGTTCAGCGGGAGCCCGTTGGTGGCCAGCGCGGTGGCCTGGTCGAAGCTCACCGGGATCGTGTCCCACGCGTCCAGGGACTCCGGGACCCCGTCGAGGAGCGCCTCCTCACACACGATCATCAGCCCTTCGCGGACCAGGCCCAGCGCGCAGTCGAGGTGGAGCATCCCCGGGTGCAGGCGCACCTCCTCCACGACGCGGCCGTAGGGTGCGAGGAACTTGCGGAGCCAGGCGATCCCGGCCGCGTTGGTGGCCAGCCCCGACGTCCCCACGTACACCCGGCGTCCCAGGACGAGGACGTCTCCGCCCTCCAGGAAGGGCCCGGTCCCCAGAGTGGCGTCCCCGGGTTCGGGGACCTCCGGGGCGGGGACGGCCACGCGCACCGAGTCCGCGGGGTCCACCCGTTCCCGGAGGACGTCGCGCAGCGGCAGGACCTCCCCCCCGCCGGTAGGGGAACCTCAGGGAGCCCTCGATCACGAGGTTCCCGACGGTGACGAGAGGGTCGCGGACGAAGAGGTTCGCGTACCCGCGCCCCTGGGCGACCGCCTTCTCCTGGTCGGTGAGCAGACGGGGGAACAGGACCTCCACCCCGTGGGAGACCAGGAGCGATCCCAGTTCCTCCCGTTCACGTCGCAGGACCCGGGCGAAGTCCGGCAGGTCCCTGTCCAGGTCGGCGCCGGGTGTGGCCGCACGGACCGCGTCCGCGTCGGCCCCGAGGAAGTCCGTGTCCCACGTCTCGGGCGGGGTCTCGGGCAGCCCGAGCTCGGAGCGGGACAGCACCACCGTCCTCAGGGTGGAGAACTCGTCGTCGACCCTCACCTCGGGCATGGGCGCTCCCTCGCGTCACCGTCGTGCGGTGCGCCTCACTCGGGCGTCACCCGCGCACTCGACCTCCCCATCATCGTGCAGACCCGGTTCAGCGGGCCCGGCTCACGGGCCTACGGCGTGTCCCCGCGGGTGGGGCGCGGCCCCGCCCCACCCCACCGTCCCGATATCCGGTGTCCGGTTCCCCGCCCCACCGCGCCTACCCTCGCGCGTCGGGCTCCGGGGCGGTGAGGGACTCGATCCAGTACTCACGGGCCAGGGCGTCGACCCCGGCCGGGGACACACCCCGCAGGTGGACCGTGGTGTCGGTCGTCCCGGCGACCCGTCCGTGGTCCTGGAGCCGGAGGAAGTGGTACCGCTCCGGCGCGAACCCGAGGACCACGTCCACGTCGAACCGGCCCCGCTCGTCGGGGGCGTCTCCGAGCCCCGGCTCGGCCTTCCCGACCGCCTGGACCCCCAGCCACCCCTGGTAGAGGAGGACGAGCAGCAGCACCAGCGCGATCCGGCGCAGGGTCGCGCCGCGCAGCGCCCGCGCCCCCAGGGACCTAGCCGACATCGCCGACTCCCCCGTCGGTTCCCCCGGAGGCGTTCCCTCCGGCTCCCGGGGCGGCCTCACCCTCGTCCTCCCGCTCGGCGTCCACGGCCAGCAGCTCGTTGATCCGCGCCACCGCCGCCCGGAACCCGGGGTCGTCCACCGCCGTGCGCCACGAGCGCGGGCGGGGCAGGTCCACGGTGACGCTCTCCCGCACCGTGCTCGGCCGCGACGACAGCACCACGACCCGGTCGGAGAGGAAGACGGCCTCGTCGATGTCGTGGGTCACGAAGAACACCGTGGGCCGGCGCTCCTCGAAGATCCGTGTGAGGTCCTCCTGGAGCCTGCGCCGGGTCTGCGCGTCGATGCTCGCGAACGGCTCGTCCATGAGCATCACGGCGGGCTCGTTGGCCAGCACCCGGGCCACGCCCAGGCGTTGGCGCATCCCGCCGGACAGCTCGTGCGGGTAACGGTTCTCGAACCCCGCCAGACCCACCAGCTTGAGGAACTCACGGCCGCGCTCCTCGCGCTCACGCCGCCCCACACCCTTCATCCGCAGCCCGAAGACCACGTTGCCGAGCACGGACTTCCACGGGAACAGGGCGTGCCCCTGGAACACCACCCCCCGGTCGGGCCCGGGGCCGCGCACCTCGTGGCCGTCCACCGACACCGTCCCGGAGGTCGGTGCCACGAACCCCGCCACCGTGTTGAGGACGGTGGTCTTGCCGCAGCCGCTCGGGCCGAGGACCGACACGAACTCGCCCCGCTCCACAGCGAAGGACACGTCGCCGATCGCGACGACCTCGTCCCCCGTGTAGGAGTCGGTGTAGACCTTCTCCAGGTGTTCGATCACCAGCGCGGTCATCCGTCGCCCTCCATCCTTCGCACCATCCCCCACCGCTCCACGGTGGCCCGCTCGAACGGCGCCAGGACCAGCGCGTCGAGCATGTACCAGAGCACCCCGAGCACGACCATGCCGAGGAACACCTGGCTGACGTCGCCCACCCGGCGGGCGTCGAACATCATGAACCCGATCCCGCTGGTGCCGACGATGATCTCCGCCGCCACCAGCGCCCGCCAGCCGTAACCCAGGCCGGTGCGCACGCCCGTGGCCACGGACGGCAGCGCGCCCGGCAGGATCACCTCGAAGAACACCCGGACCCGGCCCGCGCCGAGACTGCGCGCGGCCCGGACCAGTTCCTTGGGAACCTGCTCCACCCCGGACACCACGCTCAGCATGAGCGGGAACACGATCGTGTAGACGATGACGAACGTGACGGCGGTCAGGCTGAACCCGAACCACACGATGACGATCGGCAGCCACGCGATGTCCGCGATCGCCTGGAAGAACAGCAGGATCGGCCACACCGCCCGGCGCAGCCGCCAGAACAGGGCGGTGAGGAAGCCCATCGGCAAGCCGATGAGCAGTCCGAAACCGACCCCGTAGGCCAGCCGCTCCAGGGAGTCGCCCAGGTATCCGGGCAGGACCCCCTTGCGCAACAGCTCGACGAACTCCACAACCACCCGGTCGGGGCCCACGAAGAACGCCTGCGGGAACACGCCGCTCTCGGCCAGTGCCCACCACAGCGCGA
The DNA here is from genome assembly GCF_040635075.1 of Nocardiopsis sp. NPDC007018. Lineage (NCBI taxonomy): Bacteria > Bacillati > Actinomycetota > Actinomycetes > Streptosporangiales > Nocardiopsidaceae > Nocardiopsis > Nocardiopsis sp. NPDC007018. Next base: position 5,553 of record NZ_JBEYHA010000084.1, on the reverse strand, counting down.
CCACCGGAACGAACGGGCCCAGCGTGCGGAAGGCCGGGCTGCGGGTCAACCGCAACCACACCCGCCTGTGCAGCGGGGCCCGTCTGCGGACCCCGCGCGCCGTCGCGGCTCCCGTCCGGTTCGTGCCCACCCCGGACGTTGCGGGCGCGGACGTTCCCGGCCCGGTTCCACGCGTCTCGGTCGACATCAGTGACCTCCCCCCGTCATGCCCCACCGCAGTACCGTGTTCCGCTCCAACGGAGCGAGCAGGAGACGGTCGGTCAGGAGCCACAGGACTCCGATGACCACCATCGAAGCGACGATGACGTCGGTGGCGTAGAAGGTCTGGGCCAGGAAGAGCGCGTACCCCAGACCCGCGCTCGTCGCGATGATCTCCGCCGCGACGAGCCCGCGCCACCCGTAGCCGAGCCCGATCCGCAGTCCGCTGACCACGCTCGGCAGCGCGCCGGGCAGCAGGACCTCCCAGAACATCCGCCAGGGCCCCGCCCCGAGGGACCGGGCCGACCGCAGCAGTTCCTCCGGGATGCCGCGCACGCCCAGCATCGTGTTGTAGGCCAGCGCGAAGAACATGGCGTTCCACACGATGAAGATGACGGCGCCGTTCCCGTACCCCAGCCACAGGGTGGCCACCGGAATCCAGGCGATTCCGGCGAGGGCCACGGAGAAGCGCAGCAGGGGCGTGAAGAAGGCCGACAGCACGCGGCTCGTTCCGAGGGCGATCCCGAAGGGGATCGCGGTGGCGATCGCGATGACGCTCCCGACCAGGACCCGGTAGAGGCTGGCGCTCAGGTGGCGGAGCAGGTCACCGCTGAGGGCCATGTTCCACAGCGCGGCGCCGACATCGGTGACCTGGGGAAAGATCCGTTTGGGCACGCCGGTCACACCGACCGCCGTCGCCCACACCCCGGTCAGCGCCACCAACGGGAGCACGAACCAGAGCAGTCCGACGACCCGCTCCCCCGCACGGCCACGCCTGGGGGCGGCCGTGCGGGGTCGCGTGGCGGTCCCGCGTGCGGGACCGCCTGCGGGGCCGCTCGTCATACGGCGCACGCGTCCTGGTCGACCTCGCGGACGAAGGAGTGGCCGGACTCGATCTCGGCGGTCTGCGGGGTCTCGGCCAGGTCGTCGAACAGCTCCGGGTGGTTCTCCTCCACGGACAGGATCGGGGTGGGCTTCAGGTGGTCGTTGATGTCGAAGTCGTAGGAGATGACCTCCTGCTCCTCCAACAGGTTCGCCACGGTGTCCATGGCCAGGAAGTTGCAGGCGGAGAACCGGGCGTCCAGCTGGGCGATGTTGAACTCCATCGCGGTCTGGGCCACCTCGAGGTCCGTGCCGGTCAGCCAGCGGGTGGCGGTGTCGGCCGCCTCCTCGGGGTTCTGCCGAATCCACTGGTCGGAGGCGGCGCGGGCGGCCAGGAAGGCCTCGACCATCTCCGGGTTCTCCTCCAGGTAGTCCGGAGTGGTCGCGATGTAGCCGACGTAGGGGATGTAGCCGCCCCCGCGGACCACCTCGTAGGCGCCCTCCACCTGGTCCTCGATGGTGATCGGCCAGGGGTCCCAGTTGACGGTGGCGTCCACCCCGCCGGTCTCCAGCGCCACCGGCATGTCCGGCGGAGCGGTGTTGACCAGCTCGACGTCGTCCACGTCGATACGCAGGTCCTTGAGGATGCCGAGCAGGTAGAGGTGGTTGATGGTGCCCACGCTCGTGCCGATCGTGGCGCCTTCGAGGGTGGACAGGTCCTCGGGGTCGATGTCGGAGTCCTCGGACGCCACGATGCCCATGGTCTCGTCGATGCTGCGCTGGGTGGAGGAACCGGAGTAGTTGCCGACGAAGACCAGGTCGACGCCCTCGGAGACGGCCACCAGGCCCGGAACTCCGACCTGGATGATGTCGACCTCGCCGGCCTCCAGGGCGTTGATCGCGTCGACGCCGGTGGGGAACGGGTCCGCCAGGGTGACGTTCAGACCGTGGTCCTCGAAGTGGCCGATCTCGGTCGCGACCGGCAGGCCCAGCTGGTCGATCGCGGAGACGTACCCGGCGGTCAGGGAGCCGTCGGCCGTGCTCTGACCGCCTGACACGTCGTCGTCGACGGTCGCGCCGCCGCCGCACGCGGTGGCGACCAGGACGGCGGAACAGGCAAGGGAGAGCGGTGTGAGCGGAAATCGCTGCATGGGGGGTTCTTCCGGTAACTGGGGGGTCGCCCTCATCCGGGCGCGCGTACCGTTTCAGCCGATGAGAACGGACCTGGGGTCCGCCCGCCGACGGAGAGGGAATGGAGGAAGCGCGAACTGCTGCGGGGAGGATGCGCTCCCGCGCCTTTCGTGCTTTCGACACACGACCGTACCGGGGACGGGACAGAACGTGAAGAACCATTCGCTTATATCCTTATTCGGAAAACGAATACTCCCTTACCCAGGCACGACGCTCTCGACCCTGTTCGCTTTGTGCGCACGAACGGGAATCGTTCCGGCAGGTCGGCGGGCCTCGGAAACGGCTTGGAGTATTCTCCGCGCCGCCGGGGTGAGCGCCCGGGCGGTGTCCCAGCAGACCGCGACGCGACGCTGTGGGGAGCTCTCCAGGAACCGGACCCGCACCCCGGTGGTGTCCGAGCTCCGGGCGGCCAGCCAGTTGGTCACCCCCACACCGATCCCCCGGGCCGCCAGTGACACGAGGGTCTGCGGCTGGTTGGTCGCCTGGACGGCGTCGATCGCCAGACCGTGTTCCTGGAAGGCCTGGTAGGACTCCAGCTCCGCCGCCCCCGGAGCGTCGAGGCGACCGATGGTGACGATGGGGTAGGCGGCGATGGCCGCCAGCGGGAGCGGATCGGGCACCTCCGAAAGCGGGTGGTCGTCCGCGTGTACGGCCACCAGCGGCTCCGCCCACAGGGCCCGGCTCGCCACGGAGGGTGCGGGCTTGGGGCTCATGGGCCGCAGGCACAGGTCGACTCCGCCGGAGGCGAGCGCCTCGTCCAGTTCGAGGGGTGCGTGCTCGGTGAGCACCACCCTGATGTCCGGGTCGCTGCCCGCCAGCGACCGCAGGAGGTCGGGCACGAAGGCGGCGCTGGCACTCGGGCACGAACCGAGGATGACGATGCCCCGAGCGCCGCCGCGCCAGGGCGCCATCGCGGCTTCGGCCTCCTCCAGGGAGCGCAGGACGTTGCGGGCCTGGACGGCCAGGGCGGCCCCCGCCTCGGTGAGTCGCACCGGGCGTTTCTTGCGGTCGAAGAGGGATTGTCCGATCTCACGTTCGAGCGCCGCGACATGTTGACTAACGCGCGGCTGTGACCTGCGAGTCGACTCCGCGGCGGCGACGAAACTACCGGTTTCGACCACCGCCAGAAACGAGACGAACCACTCCAGGCGAATGTCCGCGTCGAGCATGGCGGGAGGATCTCCGGTTTATGTGGGGGGACGTGGAGAGCACTCACGATACCGCCCCAAAAGGCAAATCAAGCACCGTACCGACCACCTGGCACACGAGGGCCAGCGGCAACTCCCTTTGCAGACTATTAACGATTCTGATTCTGACATTCCAGGAACCGACCGCCGGGAGTGGATCGCCCCGTCCCGGCGGCGGGACCGCGCGGGACGTCCCCGGGGCGCCGGACTTGCTAGGTTTCCCTGTGTCCCCCGCCGGAGCGGCCTCCAGCCCGGCGCACCCCGAACCGAAAGCCACCCATGCGCCTGATCCCGTCCACCCCCCTCTCGTGCCTGGGCACGGCCGTCGCCGCAGTCGTGATCGGCGGTGTCGTCCTCGTCGGCTGCGACGTGGTCGACCTCGACCTGGACCTGAGCCTGTCAGCGGGCGGCGACTCCCCCGAAGAGGAGGCGAGCGCCAGCCCGAGCCCCGAGGAACAGACCGAGGAGGAGGCGCAGGCGTCGTCCTTCGGCCTCCCCGAGTCGTGCGAGGCGGCCGGAGCCGCCCAGATCGTCGGGGACCTCGCACCGGGGCAGGTGGTGACCGAGGAGAGCGGGGGGATCGAGGGGATCGAGGACGCGGAGCAGCTCTCCTGCACGTTCAGCGACGGGAGCACCGAGCCCGGGACGCCCTCCTTCACCCTGGTGTTCACGTCGGGCGCGGACCCCAGCGCCAACCCGGACGTCGTCCGGGTTCCGGGGGCCGAAGCGGAGATGAACTGGGAGGTGGACGTCGACGTGGACGTGGACACCTACCACACGGAGGACTCCGACGACCTGGGCGGCGACCTGGAGTACGTCGGCACGGTCGACGGTTCCAGCCGCCACCTGTACCTCCAGCTGCCCGGCGACTTCTACGTGACCGCGATCGCGTACTTCGAGGACGTCGAGCGCGGCGACCTGGAACGGGTGGTCTTCCAGGCCGCGGGCCAGATCCGCGACTAGAAGACGAGAACGGCCAAGGGGCCGCCGACGTGTGTCGGCGACCCCTCGCGGTGTCTCACGGGGCACACGGCGCGGAGGGTGCGCGGTGCCCGCACCGGTGCGCGGAGGAGGACCCCACCCTTCTGGCCTAGCCGACGTCGGCGGAGAGGGTCTCCTGGAGGCCGAACAGCTCCTCCATCTCGACGGACACGATGTCGAGGTCGTCCCCGACCACGGCGATCTGGCCCTCCACCGTCTCGCCGGGGGCGAGGCTGACGGCGTCGAACTGCTCGATCTCGGCGAACATCGCCTCCGCCCAGTCGGAGCGGACGGTCCCGTCGGCGAGGGTCACGTTGAAGTAGATCGGGTTGACCTCGATCGACTCGTCGCTGTTGTTCTCGATGGTGATGTCGATGGCGGTGTACACCGTGTCGTCGATCGTGTCTCCGACGGTGCCCGCGACGGAGGCGGTCATGACGACGCCGGTGGCCTCCTCGGCGGTCTCCTCCTCCGTCGCCTCCTCGGTCTCCTCGGTCGCGGCCTCCTCCGACTCCGAGGAGCTGGACCCGCCGGAGGACGAGCTGTCGTCTCCGCCGCCCAGGACCGACACGAGCCCGACGACGAACAGGAGGGCGAGGATGACGCCGAGGCAGCCCCCGCAGCCGATGCCGATCTTCTTTCCGGTGGACATGCCCTGCTTCGGGGGCTGACCGTAGGGAGGCTGGTCGCCGTACGGAGGCTGATCACCGTAGGGGGACTGATGCCCGTACGGGGGCTGCTGCCCGTAGGGAGGCTGGTCACCATACGGGGGCTGGTCACCGTACGGAGGCTGCTGGCCGTAGGGCTGCTGGGGGTCGTACGGCGCCTGGCACCCATACGGCTGCTGGGGGTCGTGCGGCCGCTGGGGACCGTTGGGATAGGCCATGAGGCTCCCTCTCTGGGCATGCGGCGAACGGGAGCCGCAGGGGACGACGTGTGCGCCGATCTGACGTGGATCGCCCAGGCCGGGTTCCCACTCCGCACATCGCGAACCGACGTTAACCGACCACGGTGACGATTCACTACGCGTTCCGGACCAACGCGGACATCAGCGGGCCGACACCCCCCACCAGCACCCGGGAAACGCGGGAGGGGTCGCCGACGACGCGTCGACGAAGTAGGGGCTGTCCGCGCCGAAGGTGTGGTTGTTCTTCAGCTCGTACTCGGGGTAGCC
>NZ_JBEYHA010000083.1:0-15306 GCF_040635075.1 Nocardiopsis sp. NPDC007018 | reverse complement strand
ATCCAACTCCACCCAGTGACACTCAAGAGTGCCTCTGAACTGGGGTTTCGCTGATCAGCTGGGGTGTGCCGTCTGTCTATCTCTTCTTCGGGCAGTTACAGAAACTACCCTCAGGGAGCCATCAGACCACATCAGCCGATCTGTGAAACCCCAGTAAGGCCAGGGCTTTAGGCCACTCTACCCCGAGACTCTGCCAGGAGTCGAGGCTTTCCATCTGGAGTGGATCTGGAGTGAGACTCCAGATTCCGCTCCAGGAGCCCTCGAAGGACGGCAACCCGCGACTCCACGCCCATCTGTCGCCGCTGCTCAAGCGCGCCCTTCCACGCACCCGCCAGGGCCTCCATGAGATGGCCACGCATCACCTCCGTCGGATGTGAATACCTCCCCGACACCGTGTGGTCTCGGTGTCCCATGCGCTCGTCCATGAGCGGCTTGGGAGTCCCCAGCTCCTCCATGAGGGTCTTGTGCGAGTGCCGCAGCCCGTGGGGAGTCAGGTCGGGCGCGATGGGCGCCCAGCACGCGACCGCCGCCTCCGCCCGCTCTTCGCCGACGCGAACGTCGTCCCAGTCGAACGGGCCCGGCTCTCCGCCGTCCTCGTCCGGCGCCTGGTACACGGGACGCTCACCCGTCATCCCCGGGTAGAACCTCCCCCACGCAGCCGGGTAGAGCAGTCGGTACCGGAACGCCGTCTGATCCCAGTGGTGCCACACGTCGCCCGTGAACAGGTGGACCCCGGGGGCGTGCCGGTTGTCCTCGGGCACATCGTCTCCGCACGGGCACCACTGAGCCCCCTCGGGGACCTCGTGATGGACCACCTGCCGGGCCTGAAGCCGCCACAACCCCAAGAGGAATTCGGGGATGTCGATGGTGCGCTTGGAGTCGAACTTCGGGCCTTTGCTGTAGAAGACCTTCGTCTTACGGCCTCGGGACAACTGCTTCTGGAGCGGGTATTTGCCACTGACGGACTCCAGCTCAACAGCCATCGCCTCACTGATGCGCATGCCCGTGTAGTACATGCTCGTGAGGAGGATGAACTCGTCGTCCCTGCCTGTGAGAACCGCCGCGCGCTCTGCTAGCAGAAGCGCAGTGAATGGATTGACGATCGTCGCTGGGCGCGTCGTGGCCTCACGCCGGGAGGTGTACTTGCCGCGGTTGCGTCGGGCCACGGCCGGGTTGCGGTGTATGAGGCCTGCGTCCATTGCGTCCGCGCACAGGGTGCCGAGGAGACTGACGATGCCGGTCGCGGTCCGGTACGTGTAGCCCGCGTCATGCAGACTCTTCGCCCACGCCCTGATCTGAGCGTCAGAGGTCGCGAGCTCCCGCATGCGGGTCTCGCCCCAGCGAGGGAGGATGTGGTTCGTCAGGATGCTTTGGTACCCGAGCATGGTGTTGAGCTCCAGGTCCAGGCCTGCGTACCACTCTTCGACCCAGTCGCGCACGAGCATTTGCGAGGCGTCCTCGCGGGCACTGCCGCGGCGGGAGGCTTCGACTTCCTGCTCTTTGGCGTAGTCGAGGGCCTTCTTCTTCGTGGGGTAGCCAGATCGCTTCTCGATTTTTCCTGCGGCGTTCTTCCAGCACGCGCGCCAGGACTTCACCAGCTTCTCGGCGTAGGCCACGGACGTCTCCTCAGGGGTGTGTGACTTCCATCTTGCACTGTGAGGACGACGGTCGGGAGGGGTAGACACAACAACGCCCCGACGTGCGGTCGGGGCTCATCTGCGGGGGGATGTGTTGTGAGATCCCCCGGGGGAAGGGTCGGGGGCCTCTTCAGTGTGGGTCTAGAGCTTCGCCCAGGGGGTCCGCATGGCGGGCGGGATGTAGTGGTCGAAGCAGCGGATGTTCAGCATGGCTGGATGCCGTGCTTGGAGGTAGGCGACGGGGGCGGCGCGGAAAGCGCTGAGGTCGATCGCTTCGGTGGCGAACGGGATGATCCAACTGCCGAGCTCGTGGTCGGGGTCGAGGGCGGCCACGATCTCGGTCGTGGCCTGTGGGGTGGGTGCTCCGGGGTGAACGCTGATGAGGGTGTGTGTGTCTGTTCTGAGGACGTCAGTGACCCCGTGGTTGGGCGATAGGACCTCCCGAGATTGCACGAAGACGGGGCGGAATGGGTTACTGGGTGGGTAGAGCAGTCTCTTCAATGGTGATCTCCCCCTAGATCCGAGCCGACGCCGTTGTCGGTTTCGGGTGCGGCCACATGTTCAAAATGTGACCTGGGTCACACACCATAACGGGTCGCCCTTAGTAGGTAAAACTCCGCATCGTGACCGAACTGGTCACCAAGAGTCGCATCCCTTGTCGCATAGGCACTCTTGGTCACAAATTCGGTCACAAAATCATCACCGGCGTCGCAGTAGATCACTGCTCACATCGGCCACGCGGTCGGCGAGCGTCCGCCGAAGGTCATCGATCACGTCAGCAGGATCGGAGCCTGGCGCGAGACCCGCTTCGAAGCTCAAGCCGCGCGTGGACAGCTGAAAGATCCGAGCGTTCTCCTCGTCGCGCCACCGAAGTGTCTCGCCATCGAAGAGCGGCGCATCCGGACCGACGATCTCATCGGCCCAGTCACCACCGACAGGCGCTGGGGGAGAACTGGGCTCGCGCAGGAGGCGGAGCTCAGCTGCGGCGTCGTCGCGCCCCGCTCCAACGAGCTGATCGGCCGTGACGCCCGCAGCGTCGGCCATGGCGGCGACCGTCTCTGCCGGACCCGACACGGGGATGTAGACGCCCTTGGAGACGACTTGATAGCCGTTCGCGATCTGCCGCCATCGGGCTTCGCTGATCCCTGCGCGGTCCGCCGCTTGACGGGCGCTGACCTTCGCCCGCTTGAGGGCGGTCTGGATCAGCTCCCCTTCGGGCGTGGGTGTCGGCTTCTCAGTCATGGCGTACAGCTTCGCACACCTTCGCACTCATAGGAATCCTGACCCCCACAGAAATTACTAATTGGGACCGCCAGTAAGTAAACCATTACCCCCAGGGGTGCGTCACGGCCCATTGCACGTGAACCTTCGCGCGAAATGCGTTGACCTTCGCACACCTTCGCAGTATGGTCGTGTCATGGCCACCGACCGCAGAAGTGCGAAGCACCCCCTCGATCACCAGCCCGAAGCAGTCACATGGGCGCGCAAGCAGGCCGGTCTCACCAAGACCCAGCTTGCGAAGGAGGTCGGGGTGTCGCTCAGCCTCATCAGCGAGATCGAGGCGGGCACCCGAAACGCCACCCCGGCGAATCTCAAGCTCATCGCCGCAGCCCTCGGATGCCCCCGCGTGGTCCTGGAACGCAAGCCGGACCGCATTGGAGGTGCCGCATGAGCCCGCTGTTGTACACGCTCCCCGAAGCCGCAGCCAAGCTCCAGCTCAACGAGCGATACCTCCAGCGCAGGTGCGCGAAGGGCGAACTCCCCCACATCTGGGTGGCCCGCCAGTACCGGTTCACCGATGAGCACCTGGCGGAGATCATCCGACGCCTCGAAGCGGAGACGCCGCGTAAGTCCGTTCCGCGCCCGGTTCTCGGGGGCGTGGCGCACTTGGTGCCACGCAAGCCGCGTGGCCCAAACCGTCGCCGCAAGACCGCCTGACCTCGCACATGAAAGAGCCCCCGCCCGGATGCACCCGGACGAGGGCGATGGCACCACCACACAAAGGAGCAGTGCCGTGAAGCACGATACCCCGATACCCCGGCCCCGCTTGACGGAGGCGCACATCCCAGACGTGGCGCACATGGCGCCTCGCCTGGTCGACACCCTCCCCGGAGAACTCCGCCTCGACATCGACATCGTCGGGACCGGCGGTGACCGGTTGGTCCTGGGCATGTCCGGCCCGTTAGAGGAGGTGCGGGCTCAGCTCGACACCCTCCGGAACTCGCTCGCGCAGGCGTCCACGGTGCTGGAGGCCCGCGAGTTCATGGTGCGCGAGTTCGGCGCTGACTCCCACGGAGGTTTGCGATGAGCGAGCCGATGACGCACATGACCCCCGCGATGATCCGGTCCGAGCTGGCCAGCATTACCCGCATGGCTGCCGAGGCTGTGGAGCTGCTTGGCCTGTACGAGGACGTCTATGCCGACGACCTGTCGGATGAGATCGGCGCCGTGCTTGGGCGGATCGGGGTGCGTGGTCACGTGCTCCGCAAGCAGCATCGGGAGGCGCACAGGCGCGACGCAGAGTTCGTGGACTCGGTGAACGAGGACCTGGACCGGATCGCTGTGGGGGAGGGCGAGTCGTGACTCCCGACGACGACTACGGCCCGCTGATGCGCGAGCACAACGACACCCAGGCCGACTGGCAGCGCGATGACGAGGGAGACGACCAGTGACCGCCATCGACGAGCGCACCCTCACCACCCCCACTGGACGCCTCCTCGGCTCGTGGGAGTCCGGGTCCCCTGAGTGGCACGCCGCCCGCGCGTCCCGCCTTGGTGGGTCGGACATGGCCGCCGTTCTCGGGCGCTCCCCGTGGGTGTCCCCGTACCGGCTGTGGCACCTCAAGGCCGGTCTCGTGAAGGACGGCGAGACCACGGCCGCGCAGTCCCGGGGCCACTACTTGGAGGACGGCATCCGCCGTTGGTGGGCCGATAGCAACCCCGAGTTCGAGGTCGTCACGGGCGGCACGTACACGCACGTCGAGCGTGACTACCAGCTCGCGAACCCCGACGGGCTGCTCGTCCAGGACGGGCGCGTGGTGGGGGTTCTGGAGATCAAGACCGACGCCCAAGACGACCCCGGCACATGGGGAGTCGAGGGCACCGAGCAGATCCCCCTCTACTACCGCACGCAGATCCTCTGGTATCTCGACTGCCTCGGGCTCAAGGTCGCGCACGTCGCGGTGTTGACCGCGAGGTTGGAGTTCCGGCACTACGTCGTGGAGTACGACCCCGCCGACGCCAAGATCCTCCGCGCCCACGCTGAAGCCTTTCTCGACTCGCTGCTGTTCGGTGAAGCCCCCGACAAGGACACCACCGACTCCACGTACCAGACCGTGCGCGAGCTGCACCCCGACATCGATGACCGGGAAGTCCAGCTCTCCCACGACCAGGTGGTCGAGTTCACCGCCGCACGCGACGCCCTCGCTGACGCCAAGGCGACCTGGAACCTCGTCCGCTCCCGGATGGGCGAGTGGATGGGTGACGCCAAACGCGCCGAGTTCCTGGGCTTCCGTATCGCGGCCCGCAAGAGCAAGCAGGGCGGCACCCCCTGGGTCGAAGCCGACCGCAAGTGCCCGCCGTCCACTGACTTCATCGCCGAGGAGTTCGCAGCATGACCGAGATCGCCATCCGTCAGGACAACCTCGACAAGCGCATCGCCTACGCCAAGGCGCTCGCTGAGGCCGACATGCTCCCCAAGGAGTACCGCAGGAAGCCCGCAAACGTTCTCTACGCCGTCGACTACGGCCAGTCCCTCGGGCTTGACGCCGTCCAGGCCATGAACTCTGTGCACGTCATCGAGGGCAAGCCGTCCCCGTCCTCGGGCTTGATCAGCGCGATGGTTCGCCGTGCGGGCCACAGGCTGCGGGTCAAGGTCGAGCGCGGCCAGGCCGGGCCTGTTGCGATCGCGCAGATCATCCGGTCCGACGACCCGGAGTGGACGTTCGAGTCTCGGTGGGACATGGACCGTGCCCGCAAGGCCGGGGTCGCTGGCAAGAACGTGTGGAAGGCATACCCCGAGGCGATGCTCAAGGCCCGCGCGATCACCGAGGTCGCTCGTGAGGCGTGCGAGGAAGCCCTGCTCGGGTTCTCCCACTCCGCTGAGGAGATGGGCGCGGAGGTCGACGCGGACGGCAACGTCCTGGATGTCGCTCCGGCACAGAAGCGGGCGGGCGCGACGATCGCTGAGGCGGTCGCGGAGACCGAGGCTGCGGACCCGGAGAAGCCGCCTGTGGACCTGGAGCTCATGAACCAGATGGGCCGCCTGATGCGGATGCTTGGCTTCGGCCGGGAGGAGGCTCTCCCGTTCGCCAGCGAGGTCGTCGGCCGGGAGGTCACGTCGCGCGCTGACCTGTCCGAGGCGGAGGTCAGCAAGGTCATCGAGGCCTTGGACGCGCGCCTCCAAGAGCGGGACCGGCAGGCAGAGGACCCGGAGATCGCGGACGCCGAGGTCGTGCCCGAGGACGAGGCGACCTACGGCGAGTACGTGGGGGCCGAGTCATGAGCCGCGCGAGGGCTGACCTGATCGCCCGTGTCGGTGTTCGCGAGGTCCCGGACGCTCGTGCGGCGCTGGAGGACATCGCTGCTGACGAGGCCGCGCACCACGGCGAGTGGGCGCGTGGCCTCACCCCTGATGAGTACCTGTTGGCGCTGGTTGACCGCGCGCAGGCCCGCAAGGCCGCCGCGAAGGAGAACCCCCATGGCTGAGCTGCCGTACACCTACAGCGACGCGAACGGCGACGACCTCCGTGTCACCACTTACGGGATCACCATCACGTACCGGGACGACGAGGGCGAGCACAGTTTGCAGGTCCTCGCCCCTGAGGGGGCGGCCGCCGTTGCACTGGCCCGCGCCGCCCTGGCTCTTGCTGGGGACGCGTACCTGATCACCACCACCGAGACGTGGGACGCCGTGAACGCGGCTCATGCGGAGCACGGCGCCCGGTCCATGCGCGAACGAGCTGCTGCGTGCGCTGACGACGACCCCACTGCCGACTACGACATCAAGCGGCAGATCCTCGCCCTTCCGCTGCTCCCCGACGACGGAGGCGCAGAGTGCAAGTGCAATGTCATCGACGTCGAGGGCCCGTCCATCGAATGTCCGATGCACGGTGCGGACTACCGCGCTCTGCCGCTGCTCCCCGACGACGACACCACCCCCGCCTGCGAGTCGCCGCAGGAGTTGGCCGAGGAGATCATCCGTCTTCGCAAGGACGTCGAGGTGCTCAGCGCCGACCGGGACACCGCTTACGACAACGGGTTCGCTGACGGCCTCCGCATGGGGGACGCCCGCGCCACGGACGTCGAGTCCCGGCTCGCCGCCCTGGAGAAGCTCACCTCCGACCAAGCGGACGCGCTCGAAGCCCAGTCCCAACTGATCGACACCCTGCGCAGGGACATGCGTGGAGCCCAAGCAGCTATCCGAGGGCTCGGAGAGGCCCTCCAGGGCCACATCCGGGTGAACGTCGACGCCCTCAAGGGATACAGCCGCGAGGACTGGCACGAGTTCGGTCGCCAGCTCCGCAGGCGGGACATGGGGGAGGGCCCGTGACCGCCCAAGCCGAGTGCCCCGTGTGCGGGCAGGCGCTGACCGTCCGCACCGACGAGAAGCTGCCCGTCCACTGGTGGTCCGAGCTGGAGCAACGCCACCGCGAAGCCCCATGCGAGGGCTCTCGGATGGGCACCCGGTACTGGCCTGAAACCAACGGCATCCGCCACCAGCGCGACCAGCGCACCTGACCACACCCCCACGGCGGCCCGGCGCGGGGGCCCGGGCCGCCACCCACACCCCCAGGAGCACACCTCATGGACAAGCCCAAGGTCATCGGCCTAGACCTCAGCCTCACCAGCACCGGTATCGCCCTCACCAACGGCACCACCATCGTCATCAAGGGCGCCGCCAGCCTTGGGGACTGGCGCCTCTGCCGCATCCGCGATGCCGTCGCCCACGCCATCGACACCGACCGGCCCGATCTCGTCGTCATCGAGGACCTGCCGACCCACGCCAAGTCCGCCGGTCTCACCGGCATGGTCCACGGCGCCGTTCGGGCCCTGCTCGTGGACCGCGAAATCCCCTACGCGCTGATCAGCCCCGCAACGCTCAAGGCCTACGCCACGGGCAAGGGCAACGCCGACAAGGCCGGGATGCTGTGGTCCGCCTACCGGTGGGGGTCCAAGGAGTTCGCCAACGACCGGGGCGGCGACCAGTGCGACGCATGGTGGCTGCGCGCCGCTGGACTCCAGTGGCTCGGCCACCCCGAGTTCGACCTGCCCGCCGCGCAGGTCGCCCGCCTCGACAAAGCGCAGTGGCCGCAGATGGAGGTCGCCCGATGAAGAACATCCGCACCACACCCAAAGGGACCACGGGTCTCGGTGACGCACACCGCTGGGCCTGGACCGAACGCGCCGCGTGCCGACCGCAGGACACCGCCCTGTTTTACGGCGCCGAACACGAGCGCCCTCACGAGCGTGACGCCCGCGAGACCCGAGCCCGAGAGATCTGCTCCAGGTGCCCGGTCGTCGCGTCCTGCTACGAGGACGCCCTCGCGGAGGGGCCCCGGCAGTGGGGAGTGCGCGGCGGTGCCACGCCTGAGCAGCTGGAGGCGGAGTACAGGCGGCGCACACGGAAGACGGCGACCGAACGTCGGCGCCAGACCGAAGCGAACCCGCTGCCGCCTCCCGTGCGGAGACCGAAGCCGCCGAAGGTCGTGTGGGAGTCCCCGGTCCCGTTGGAGCGTCGGATTCGGGCCGCATCAGCTGCTGGGCGCCTGATCAAGACGTACTCCCGCCTGTCGGGGGTCAGCGAAAGCTTCTTGTCGAAGCTGCGATCCGGGACGATTCGCAAGGTCCGCAAGGAGACCGCCGACAAGATCCGGGTCGCGTACCCGCTGGTGTTGGCGCTGGAGGGCGAGATCCATCCGGAGCCGCTGGGTGCTGCCGCAGTTCATGGGTGGGCGGCCCCAGAAGCGTGGGTTGGCGTGGACATTGATGCCCCGGACGCGCAGCCCCGAACTCTTGAAGCCGCCTGACCTTGTTCTGCCCGCCGTGCACACGCACGGCGGGCCCAACCCCCAGGAGGGGACCGATGACCACCCAGATGACCCTCACGGACGCGCTCGCGGCCGAGGGCATGGCCCGCGCGACCTCCGCCTCCAGCCCGGACGCCATCACCCAGCTCGACACCCTGATCGCCCGGTACGCCGCGACGGGGGAGGAGTTCTCCGCGAACTCACTCCGGGCGCAGCTCCCCGAAGGCATCCGGCCGAACGCGGTCGGTGGAAGGTTTCGCATGGCGGCCGAGCGGGGCCTGATCCGCCCGGTCGGTTACGTGGCCTCCACCGACCCGAGGACGCACGGGCACCCGGTTCGGGTGTGGCAGGGGGTCGCGCGATGAGCCACGACTACGACGTGTTCACGGCTCCCGCCACCACCGACCAGACCGACCCCGAGAGTGTCCACGACCAGGCGGTCCGCACGCAGTTCGCCCGCGAGCTCGCGGTGATGCTCCGGGAGCAGGGCCAGGACTACGCCGCGAGACTCGTCCGGTACGCGCCCACGGACGGCCAGTGGCCATGACGCACGCCGAAAAGCCCGCACCGGACGTGGTGCGGGCGGGCGATGCTCCTGCATCAGTCCTCCACATGCTCCTTGAGCAACTCAGCGACCCTGTCGGGGCCGCCAGCCTTCTCGATGAGTTCTCCAAGGTCAACAGGCACGAGTGCGACCTTGCGCTTCTTGCGTGCGGTGAGGAAGTAGACGCGCCGGAGGAGCTCTACCGCGCTGTGGATCTGAGCCATGTTGGCGCGGGCTTCGACGATCGGGTGGTCGGTCTGGTTGGTGTCCATGGAGAGCACTTTAACATTCGCTCTTGATGTACAGGAAGAGCTGATGTACATTTGAGCCATCGCCAAGGGCAACCGCCCCCACCGACCTTCTGATCCGTAGTCACAAGCCAAGGAGAACCTCATGGGTCACCTGCTCGCCACCGCCCGAATGGCCGCCCGCCACAACCTCACCTGGTCCATCGAAGACGGCTGGGAACCCGCCGACTGGTCCAGCGCCGACCGGCTGCCCGAGTACATCGCTGACCAGCTCATGAGTGAGCTTCGATCCCGCATCGCCCCCAACGCCACCGCCGACGAGATCCGCGACATCATCGCCCACTTCGACGCCCGTTGACCCCATCGCCAAGGGCACCCGCCCCAACGAAGGAGGACCCGTGACCCCCCACCAGCAGATCGCCAGTGCGCTCGACCACTACCTCGAACAGCGCCGCCAAGACGCCACCGAACGCGCTCGCATCGACCGGCTCATGGCCGCCAGCATCCGCCTCTTCGACCACGGGCCCCTCCTCACCCGCTCCCAGCGACGCCTCGCCGCCGCCCAACTCCGAAAGGCCGCCTGATGGCAATCCGACCCGCCGCCTGCTTCACCATCCACTGCGACATCGACGACGGCTGCAGCCCCTGGGAAAACTTCGACGGCCCCGAGCACTTTGCCAGCCCCGATGACGCCATCGAGCGCGCCGTCGAACACGGCAACTGGACCCTCATCGACAACGTCCTGCGCTGCCCCGGATGCTCCTCCGCTACCGCGGTCGCCTCGCGGACCTGACACACGGCGGGCCCCGGATGGAGAAAGCACCCGGGGCCCGCGACCACCGTACCGACCAAGGAGAACCACCGTGAGCGCCCAGACCAACGAGCAGCCCCTGGCCTACCTGACCGGCCGGCACTACCCCGTGTTGGTCACCTTCCACCCCGACGACCAGCCGTTCCTGGAGACCGTCACCGCACCCACCCACACCGACGCCGTCCGGTGCGCGGCGTACATCTACCAGGGCGCCCACGACATCCAGGTCATCCCCGCGGCCGTGGGCGCCCGTATCAGCGTCGACGTCACCTCGGAAGACACCACTCCGGCTGTGGTGGTTCTGGCCGCGGCGCTGCTGGCCTCGCACGCCCCCGCCTACACGGTCACCCGCACCAGCTAACCCAACCCCCGGCTGGGGCGCCGCGCGCGCCCCGGCCCCACCCCGAAGGAGAACCACGTGAGCAGCCACAGCGCCGCACTCCACCAGGCCGAAGCCATCAACGCGTTCATGTCCGGCGCCCTCACCAACCCGCACCAGCCCGCAAAGCCCACCCCCGAGCAGGCCCGCAAGGTCTTGCCGTGGCTGGAGCGCGAAACCGACCACCCCATCCTCTGGGATGCCCGCGAGTACAAGCCCGGTCGGGTCCAGTTCATCGGCGTCATCCGTCATGAGGACCCCGTCGAGCGCCGGACTGCGATCGAGGCGTGGGCTGCGGTGATCGGGTCCTGGTCCATCACCGACAACGACGGAGTCCTGGCCGCGATCGGCATGTACCAGGGGTTCCCCGTGGAGCTCACCGCGATGTCCTGACCGACCCCGCGGCCGGGTTCCCGCCGCAGCCCGCCGGATCCAGCCGGTCCCCGTGCGCAACCCACGGGCGGGCGCCAACACAGACCAGACCGAGACCCCCGAAGGAGATCGAGTGAGCAAGCTGGCCCTCTACCGCTTCTACAACGACAGTGGACAGCTCCTCTACACCGGCATTACCAACGACCCCAGCCGACGGTTCACCGAGCACGCCAAAGAGAAGCACTGGTGGACCGACATCCGCGGCATCTCTCTCGACTGGTACGACGACCGCGACAGCGTGCTCGCCGCCGAGAAGCGCGCCATCCGCGTCGAAAGCCCCCAGCACAACATCCGCAACAAGCGCGTCCGCGACGTTGACGAGGACGAATGCACCTACGAGGACCGCGTCCACATGGGAGCGGCCATCGCCGCGTCCGGGGACCGAGAGGTGTCGCGCGAGTTTTTCGAGGACCTTCGCAAGCAGGTCGACGCGGCCATCGAGCGGGGATACAGCTACATCGAGATCGTGGAGGCATCCGAAGGGCTCGGATGGGTTGAGGACTCCACGGTCGCTGACCACCTTCCTGCCGTTCCCGGCCGCATGCATGCGCAAGGCCTCGAAGACCTGAACGACGCGAACGTCTACCTGGCCTCCTTCATCCCTTCCGAGGTCGAGCAGTTCACGTCGAAGGCCCGGTCCGAGCCGGAGATGGCCCGCGCCCATGCCCACGAGATCACCGTCCGCGCGCACCAGCTCGCCAAAGAGCTCATGTCCACCAAGCAGCGCGACCTGGAAGCCCTGACCGACTTTCTGGCGTCCTCCCCAGACGGACAGAAGTGTCTCGCATGGGCTCAGGACAGGTCCGGCATGGACGCGATCTTCCCCCTCCCCGCTGACTGCCGCGAGGTGATCGAGGCCGCCGTTGGGTGTCTGCTCGGCACCTGGACGCCAGCAGAAGCGCCGACCACCGAGTACCGCTGGCGCGAACTCCTTTCCCGCTAACCCATTCGAACGAGCCGACCACCGGGGGGCGCATCAGATGCCGCGCATCCGCACCATCAAGCCTGACTTCTTCACCAGCCTCACCATCGCTGACCTCACCAAGGAGGCCCGGCTGACCTTCATCGGGCTGTGGACCCACGTCGACGACGAGGGGCGGTGCGTTGACGACGCCCGCCTCGTCAAGGCCGCGGTATGGCCGCTCGACGACCGCACCGCGAAGGACGTTGACGTCGACCTGTGGGAGATCAGCGACGCCGGTCTCGTCCTGCGGTACGCGGTCGACGGCAAGAAGTTCATCGCGGTCTCTGGGTGGCAGGAGCACCAGCGGATCAATCGTCCGACGCCGTCGAAGTTCCCGGCGCCGGAAAAGGGGGAGCAGACCCCAAAAGGGCTCAATGAATGCTCAGTGAGGACTCACGGAGGGCTCAGTGAGGACTCACGCGAGCCTCACAAGGAAACGGGTGAGGGCTCATTCACGCCTCACGTCACGCCTGAAATGTCCGAATTCGGGGTTGGGGTGCCTGAGGATGCCCAGCCTTACCCCGGGGCGGTCGTTCTCCCCATGTTCACCAGCGAAAACACCACCTCAGAAGGCACTCACGGAGAACTCAGTGAGTCCTCACTGAAGGCTCACGACCGGAAAGGAAAGGAACAGGGAACAGGGAAAGGAAAGGAAACTACATCCCCTCGCTCCGCTCGGATGAGTGGTGACGCCCTCGAATCCGAGTTCCAGGAGTGGTACGGCGGCTACCCGCTGAAGAAGGAGCCAGGCGCCGCCAAGACGGCCTACAAGAAGGCTCGCAAGAAGGCCACGGCGCAAGAGCTACTCGATGGCCGCGACCGCTACATCGCCTTCGACCGAAACGTTGCACGGGGCTTCGTCAAGTACCCGGCGACGTGGCTGAACAAGGAGTGCTGGCTCGACGAGTACGGCAACCAGCTCCAGCGTGCCTCAGGCGACGGCTACCAGCCCTACCAGAACCCGACCAACCAAGACGTCTACGACGAGGACCTTCTCTGATGGCTGACAACCTCGACCTCATCAACCGGGCGCGCGCCGCGTTCCCCCACATCACCCCTGCGATCCCGGACTTCAACGCCCTCGATGACAAGGGCGGCGACAGCTTCACCGCGATCCGTGACACCGCATCGATCCTGTCCATGACCAACGACCTCATCCCGCCCCTGTACCAGCGTGCCGACGCCACTGACGAGCGCGTCCTGGAGTGGGTGGATGCCCTCGTGGGGTTGGCGAAGCCCAACCAGTTCTCTCGGGTGCCGTACCTGAAGGGCGGCCCGTCGCTGCTGCTCCTCGGCGCGACGGGGGTCGGAAAGACCCACCAGGCTTACGGGGCGCTCCGGCGGTTGTCGATTGTCGGCATCGGGTGTGGCCCGGTGGCGGCGTCGATCACGGACGTGTTCGCGAAGATGCGGCCCCGGCCCGGTGTCGACTCGGAGGCGGTGTTCGAGGCCTACGCGTCCGCGCCGTTGGCGTTCATCGACGACCTCGGGGCTGCGAAGGTCACCGAGTGGACCGAAGAGGTCACCTACAGGCTGGTGAATCACCGGTATGAGCACCAGCTCCCGACGATCTTCACGTCGAACGCGGCCCCAAAGGACTTGGGTGAGCGGGTGGGTGAGCGGGTTGCGTCTCGGCTGATGGAGATGGCTCAGCGGGTTGCGATTAAGGGTGACGATCGCCGCCGTCAGGGGCGTGCGGCGTGATGTTCCGTGGCCGGGGGGAGCCCGGTATTCCGCAGGACGTGAAGGTCATGCAGCAGCTCGCGGTGCACGCCAGTCGGCGGGGCGTGGAGATCGACGTGACCACGAACGCGGACCGGCGTCGGGTGGTGTTCGCGCACCAGGACCTCGCGGACAGGCTCACGGAGCACCCGCTGAACTACCAGCGCCCGGACCAGTGGACCGGCTACATCCCGCCCGCCATGTGGCAGGGACTCCCGAACCGGTCTCCGCGTAGAGACGCCCTGGTTGCCATCTACGAGGAAGCGCTGTCCCGTAGCGCCCAAGGGCAGGTGGCGGCGTGATCGACGACGAACGCGCCGCGTGCCGCGACCTCGACCCGACCATGTTCCGCGCCAAGACGGTGACCGGGCGACGGAAAGCCCTGGCTGTGTGCAAGCACTGCCCGATCGTGGATGCCTGCCTTGACGCGGCACTCGCGGACCCCACCGGCGCCTACGGGCGAATTGCCGGACGTGCGACCACGGAGGAGCGGGCGCACATCGCAGCTGTACGCGACCGCGCCAGCCTCCGCAGTCGACGCCCGAAGGTCGCTGCGGCGTACCGGGACCTGTGGGACGGCCACGTGGGTGAGACCGCGGACCCGGCCCGTCGTCAGGCGGCTCGGCACATGGTCCAGGACCAGGCCGCAGTCAAGGCGCTGGGGGAACAGAGGTTCCTGACGGAGTCCGTGCGGTGCTTCGGCGCGGCCCTGCGAGCCGCGGTCGCTGATGGGGACCGTGCGGGGGTTAAGCACGTGCTGCGGGGGCTCCCTGCCGAGCATCGTGCGGCGCTGCTGGTCGCGTTTGCCACAGAGCTGGGGGTGGCCTGATGTCCCCGGAGATCGTTCGTTGGGACCGCGAGGTCATCCGTGAGCCGGACGGCACGGTGTTCGTGTGCTGTGTCGGCGAAAGCGGGCGTCCGATCGCGCTGGAGCTCGGCCCGGAGTACGCGGAGGCTCTGGGTCTGCTGTTGGTGGACCCGGACGGCGAATGAGTGCGCCCCGCCATGGTCTAGATGGCGGGGCGCACCCCCAAGTCTCCCATACGCCCACCAGATCGACGCTGCCGCCCGAACACGGTTTGTCGGTGGCGTCACCCACACTCAGGAACCATGAGCGCTAGGCGCTCACTACAGCCCCAGGAGGGGACATGTCCGACACGGACCGGCGGATCTTCGCCCTTCACGAAGAGCTCGCCATCGCGGTCAAGGCGCGCAGGCGGTTCGAGGAGTACCTCGAAGACGCCGGACGCACCAACGACCAGCTGCGTGCGACCAACCGGAAGCTGCGCGAAGAGAACGGCCGCATCCTCCAGATCGTGGCCGACTGGGCGCACAGCAGCAGCGAGTACGGAGGCCTCGACTCCGGCGACCTGATCGAGGACCTCCGCCGCGCTGGCCACACCCTGCCCGACCCCACCACCACCAAGGAGTTCTGACCATGGCCGGAGAAACCCAGATCACGCTCGTCGGCAACCTCGTCGACGACCCTGAACTGCGCTTCACGCCCAGTGGAGCCGCGGTCGCCAACTTCCGAGTGGCCTC
>NZ_JBEYHA010000082.1:0-15704 GCF_040635075.1 Nocardiopsis sp. NPDC007018 | reverse complement strand
GTCCCGGCACGGGTTCCCCAAGCGCCAGAGCGCTGACGGCGTCCGGGGCACCCGTGCTCGCGCCGCCCCCGCAGGGGCCGGCGCGCCTACACGGCCGGGGTGACGGCCTTGGCGGCGGAGGGCGCGACCTGCGCGGGCGCGGCCTCACCCAGGAAGCTGGGCCGGTGCAGCTGGGCGGTGCCCACCAGGTGCTCGGCCAGCTCCTCGGCGTCCAGCCGCTTCTCGATCTGGCGCAGGTCGCCGATCTTCGCGGCGGTCTCGACCTGGCGCGGCGTCAGCATGGTGCAGCAGTCCTCGTCGGGCAGCTCCGAGATGGACAGGGTCCCGATCCGCCGGGCCTGGTCCATGATCTCGGTCTTGTCCATGCCGATGAGGGGCCGCAGGATCGGCAGGTCCACCGCGTCGTCCAGGGCGGTGATGTTGGTCATCGTCTGGCTGGAGACCTGGCCAAGGGCGTCACCGGTGATCAGGCACTCGGCCTTGAGGTCGTCGGCCAGAGCCTCGGCGGTCTTGAGCATCAGGCGCCGCTGGGCCACGATCTGGAGCCGCTCGATGCCGGAGCTCTTCAACTGCTGCTGGGCCTTGCCGAAGGGGATCACGAACAGGCGTGAGCCCACCTGGTAGCGGTCCAGCTGGCGGACCAGGCTGTAGGCCTTGTAGATGGACTCGGGGCCGGTGAAGGGCATCCCGGAGAAGTGCAGGAAGTCCACCTTGAGGCCGCGCCGGATCATCCGGTGGGCGGCCACGGGGGAGTCGATGCCGCCGGACATCAGCACCAGGCCGCGACCACTCATCCCGGCGGGCAGGCCTCCCTGGCCGGGGATGCCGTCGGTGAAGACGAAGGCCTCGTCCTTGTCGACCTCGACGTACAGCGTGTTGTCGGGACGCTTGAGGTTCACCTTGTAGCCGTGCGCCTCGATGACCTTCGAGCCGAGGAACGCGGCGAGGTCGCCGGAGTTCATCTCGAAGCGCTTGTCGCGGCGGCGCGCACGCACGGCGAAGGTGCCCTCGCGGCCCGCCAGGGAGCGCACGGAGATGTCGACGATGGCGTCCAGGTCCTTGGCGACGCGGCGGACCAGGTGCACCCAGACCACGCCCATGACGTTGGCCATGCGGTCGGCGATCTCGGCGATCTCCAGGTCCGAGGCGCCGGGCTTTCGCACGATGATGACGCCCGCGCCGCGCTGGGACAGGCGGATGTCGCCCAGGTCGCGCACGGAGGCGCGGATGTTGTTGTGCAGGCGGCGCTCGAACAGCTTGCGGTTGGAGCCCTTGAGAACGATCTCGCCGAGCTTCATGAGCACGCAGAGCTCGCCGAGCCCGGCGTCGGCTCCGACCTCGGTTACGGGGAGCGGCGCGGACTCCAGCGACGCGGACATGGTGCTACCTCCGGAGGGTGGGGCCTGGGGTGTGCGTGGAAACGATGCCTTCCAGTATCGAACAATCCCCGGACCGCTCGGTCCATTCCCGGTGCGTACGGCCCCCGGATGAGACCCCGGACACGGGACGGCCCCTCCCCGCTGGTGGAGGGGGAGGGGCCGTCCGCAGGGGAGCGCGTCTAGCCGAAGAAGACCTCGGCCTCCTCGTAGCGCTCCGCCGGGACGGTCTTGAGGGTGTCGGTGGCCTCGGCCAGGTCGACCCGGACGATGTCGGTGCCCTGGAGGCCGACCATCTTGCCGAAGGACTTGTCGTGCACGGCGTCGATGGCGTTCACGCCCAGGCGGGTGGCGAGCACCCGGTCGAAGGCGGTGGGGGTGCCGCCGCGCTGGACGTGGCCGAGCACCACCGAGCGGGCCTCCTTGCCGGTGCGGCGCTCGATCTCCTCGGCGAGGGTCTGGCCGATGCCGCCCAGGCGCACGTGGCCGAAGGAGTCCTTCTCGCCGGTGGCCAGTTCCAGCTGTCCGGCCTTGGGGTGGGCGCCCTCGGCGACCACGATGATGGGCGCGTACTGGGTCTCGAAGCGGCTCTCGACGTGCTTGACGACCTCGTCCATGTCGAAGGGGCGTTCGGGGATGAGGATGACGTTGGCTCCGGCGGCCATGCCGGAGTGCAGGGCGATCCACCCGGCGTGGCGGCCCATGACCTCCACGACCAGCGCGCGGTGGTGCGACTCCGCGGTGGTGTGCAGGCGGTCGATCGCCTCCATGGCGATGTTGACCGCCGTGTCGAACCCGAACGTGTAGTCGGTGGCGTTGAGGTCGTTGTCGATGGTCTTGGGCACGCCCACCACGTTGACGCCGCGGTCGTGCAGCTGGCGGGCGACGCCGAGGGTGTCCTCGCCGCCGATGGCCACCAGTGCGTCCACTCCGAGGCCGGCCATGTTGTCCTTGACCCGCTCCACGCCGCCCTCGATCTTCATGAGGTTGGTACGGGAGGAGCCGAGGATCGTGCCGCCCCGGGGGAGGATGCCGCGTACGGCGGTGACGTCCAGGGGCATGGTGTCGCCCTCCAGGGGGCCGCGCCAGCCGTCCCTGAAGCCGACGAACTCGTATCCGTAGTCCTTGATGCCCTTACGGACCACGGCGCGGATCACCGCGTTCAGACCCGGGCAGTCTCCACCGCCGGTCAGCACCCCGACTCGCATACGACTTCTCCTCGACGTTGGTGGGTGTTCAGGGCGCCTGGCGCCCTATGGTCTAGACCATAGTGTGCGGGGGGAGCCCAGGCCAACCCCGCGCGGTGAACACCAACCGAAACCCGGCGTTCCGGGCGTCGCCGAACGGCGGCCCCCGCGGGTCACTCGTCCAGACCCCGGTCGATGGCGTAGCGCACCAGCTCCACCCGGTTGTGCAGGTGAAGCTTGGTGAGGGTGTTCTGGACGTGGTTCTGGACCGTGCGGTGGGAGATGCCGAGGCGGCGGGCGATCTGCTTGTACGCCAGTCCCTTGGCGACCAGCCGCAGCACCTCGGTCTCGCGCGGGGTCAGTTCGGGGGCCCGCTCCCGCTCGTCCCGCGCGGGGTCGCCCCCGGCCGACAGCCGCCGGTACTCGCCGAGCACGAGCCCGGCCAGCCCGGGGGTGTAGACGGCCTCGCCCGCGTGCACCCGCCGGACGGCGTCCAGGAGCTCCTCGCGTCCCGCGGACTTGACGAGGTAGCCGGTGGCCCCGGCCTTGACCGCCGCCAGCACGTCGTCGCTCTCACCGCTGGCCGACAGCACCAGGACCCTCGGGGGTTCGGCCAGGGACACCAGCGCGGCGGTCAGCTCCACACCGTTGGTGTCGGGCAGGTGCAGGTCGACCACGGCCAGGGTGGGCCGGACCGCCGGTGCGATCCGCAGCGCCTTGGCTCCGTCACCCGCCGTCCCCACCACCAGGAGCCCGGCCTCGGCCAGGTCCCTCGCCACCGCGTCCCGCCACATGGGGTGGTCGTCCACGACCAGCACCCGGATCTCGTCACCGCTCATGCCGCCGACCCTAACGCCGCGGCCCCCTTCCCGGACAGGGGAAGGGGGCCACGGTACCGGGAGCCCGTACGGCGGGACCGGGTCAGTCGTCGTCGTCATCCTCGTCGAGGTCGCCCAGGTCGATCCCGCCCGGGGTGGCGGTGATCTTGATCTTGGTGCCCTCGGGCGCCGTTCCCGTGTGCGACTGGTGCGCCACCACGCGACCGCCGAAGATCCGCTCGACCTCGACCTCGAACCCGGCCTTCTCCAGTTCCTTGCGTGCGTCGCGGACGGAGTCGCCGACCACGTCCGGGATCTCGACCTCCGGCGGGCCGCTGGAGACGGTCAGGGTCACGGTGGCCCCCGGGCCGACGTTGGTGCCGGTGTCGGGGGACTGGCTGATCACGAGACCCTCGGCGATGCTCTCGCTCTCCTCCTCGACGATCTCGGCGGTCAGGCCCAGGTCGCTCAGGGTCCGCTCGGCGTCCTCACGCTTCTCACCGGCCAGGCTCGGTACCGGGATGCCGCTGCTGACGGTGATGGTGACCGTCCCCTCCCGGTCGGCGTCCTGCCCGGCCTCGGGGCTGGTGCCCAGCACCTCGCCGGGGGCGTTGTCAGGGGAGTCCTGTTCCTCCTGGACGATGCTCTCGTCGTCGAAGCCCAGGTCCTCCAGCGCCTTGAGCGCGTTGGCGACGTCGTCGCCCACCAGGTCGGGCATGGACACGTTCTGGGGGCCCTTGGACAGGAACACCGTGACCGTGTCGCCGGGGGAGAGGCGGGTGGAGACCTCGGGGTCGGTGCCGCCGACCTCTCCGGCGGCGGCGTCGTCGCTGTACACGCGGTCGTCCGACACCTCCACGACCAGCCCGGAGGCGCGGATCTGCTCGCTGGCGGCCTCGGGCGACAGCCCGACCACGTCGGGGACCGACTCGAAGCGTCCGAGCAGGAACCACCAGCCCGCCACACCCACGACCAGGGCGGTCACCACGGCGCCGACCACGAGGAGGCGGTTGCGCGAGAACCACGACCCGCCCCGGTCCGGGTAGTCGTCGTAGCCGTCGTCGTCGTAGTCGTCCCGGCCCAGGTCGGCGCCGTTCATGTCGACGACCATGGTGGCGTTCTCGGTGCCGGGACCGGCACCCCCGGCGATGAGCTGGGGAGCGGTCATGGTGGCCGCGGAGTTGGCCTGGGGGGCGACGGGGGCCAGCGGTGCGCCGGAGCCCGCGGCGGTGTCCGGCAGGGCCCGCAGGACGTCCAGGACCTTCGCGAGGTACTGGCCCGCGTTGCCGGGCCGGTACCGGGGGTCGCGCTCGGTGGCCTTGGTGACCAGGGCGTCGACCTCGGGTGGCAGGTTCGGCAGGAAGTGGGAGGGGCGGGGGACGTCCTCGGTCACGTGCTGGTAGGCGATCGCGATCGGTGTCTCTCCGGTGTGCGGCTGCCCGCCGGTGAGGAGCTCGTAGAGCATGATCCCGGCCGCGTAGACGTCACTGCGCGCGTCGGCGGTGCCCTTCTCGATCTGCTCGGGCGCCAGGTAGGCGGCGGTGCCCATGAGCGTCCCGGTGCGGGTCAGGCCCTGGTTGGACTGCTCCACGGCCCGGGCCAGGCCGAAGTCGGCGACCTTGACCCGACCGTCCTTGCTGATGAGCACGTTCTCGGGCTTGACGTCGCGGTGCACCATCCCCGCCTGGTGGGCGGCGCCCAGTGCGGCCAGCACGGAGGCCATGAAGTTCAGGGCCTGCTTCGGGGCCAGCCGCCCGTGCGCCTTGAGGAGGTCGCGCAGGGTCTGCCCGGGCACGTACTCCATGGCCAGGAAGACGTGCCCCTGGTCCTCGCCCTGGTCGAAGACCTGGACGACGTTGGGGTGCGAGAGCTTGGCGACCGAGTGGGCCTCGTTGATGAAGCGCTGGACGAAGGTCGGGTCCTGCGCCAGGGAGGGGTGCATGACCTTGAGGGCCAGCCGTCGGTCCAGCCTGAGGTCGTGGGCGACGTAGACGGTCGCCATACCGCCACCGGCGATCCTTGACTCGACGAAGTAGCGACGGTCCAGCGTCGCGCCTACTAGCGGGTCGGAAGTCGTCATGTCCACGGCGGAGTTGTGTCCTTGCTGCGGGGAGCGCGGGCGTTCGCGGCCGGTGGCGCGTACCCGACACCTGGTGTCGATCCGACACCCTAGCGGAAGCCGGTGTCGGTTCCGCCCCGCGGTTCACGGTCGCGGCGGCCCCCGTGTCCACCGTCGTGGAGGCCGACCGGAGGGTCGGTTCGGGGCGTCCCGCGCCTGGGCGGTCTGGAGGTGCGGTGCCGCTCACGGCACACGCACCCCTCCCACGGTAGGGGACGGGACCAAACCCGAAGGTCACGCCGCGTGTCGGTGTCGTGACGGAGGGCGCCTCGCGGGCGCGTCGCCGCAGGCGGAGGCGCCGGGTGCCGGGCCCGCCCCCCGACGCGGCCCGCGACGGCGGTCCGGTCCGTTTGGGCTCAGACCACGTCGGGGCTGGAGGCCCTGGCGTGGCGGCGGACCGGGATGCGCCCGGCCAGCCGCGCGCCGCGCCCGGCGCGCACGGCGTCGCGCATCGCCGACGCCATCCGCACCGGGTCCTGGGCGCGGGTCACGGCCGTGGCCAACAACACCGCGTCGCACCCCAGCTCCATGGCCAGGGCGGCGTCGCTGGCGGTGCCGATACCCGCGTCGACGATCACCGGGACGCTCGACCGCTCGACGATCAGCTCCAGGTTGTGCGGGTTGCGGATGCCCAGCCCCGAACCGATCGGCGCGGCCAGCGGCATCACGGCGGCGCAGCCCAGCTGTTCCAGGCGGCGGGCCAGCACGGGGTCGTCGTTGGTGTACGGCAGAACCGTGAAACCGTCGTCGACCAGCGCTTCGGCGGCGTCGAGCAGCTCCACCGGGTCGGGCAGCAGGGTGTGCTCGTCGGCGACCACCTCCAGCTTCACCCAGTCGGTTCCCAGGGCCTCGCGGCCCAGCCTGGCGGTGCGCACGGCGTCCACGGCGGTGAAGCATCCGGCGGTGTTGGGCAGCGGGCGGATGCCGTTGCGGTCCAGGACGTCCCACACCGACCCCTGGGTGCCCGGGGTGATCCGGCGCATGGCCACGGTGGTCAGCTCGGTCCCCGACGCCAGGAGCGCCTCTTCCAGGACCTCCAGTGAGGGCGCTCCCCCCGTGCCGGTGATGAGGCGGGAACCGAAGGGGACCCCCGCGATGACCAGCGGGTCCCCGGACGTGTGGTCCCCGGCTGTCGGCGCCTCGGTGGTCTGCGTCATGGTTCAGCCTCCCTGTACCGCGGTGAGCACGTCCACGCGGTCGCCGGGCGACAGCGCGGTGCCGGTCCAGGCGGTGCGGCGCACCACCTCGTCGTTGACGGCGACGGCGATCCCCCCGGGGACGGCGCCCTCCCCGGCTCCGGTGAGGGCGCGCACGACCCCGTCCACGGTGCTCGCCGCGCTGTCCTGCGCCTGTCCGTTGATGATCAGTTCCACTGCTACTCCCACGTTCTTCTGGCGGCTGAGAACCGGCGCGCGTACGAGGGGAGCGCGCCGGTGGTGAGGGCCTCGGCCATGACCTCGCCGGTCACCGGGGCCAGCAGGACCCCGTGCCGGAAGTGTCCGGCGGCCAGGTGGAGTCCCGGGACCCGGGTGGGGCCCAGGAGGGGTTCGTTGTCGGGGGAGCCGGGCCGCAGACCCACACAGGTCTCCACGACCTCCAGCTCGCTCACCCCGGGGACGAGTTCGCGGGCGTCCCGCAGGACCTGCCAGAGCCCGCCCACGGTCAGCGAGGTGTCGTGGCCCAGCTCCTCCTGGGTGGCCCCCACGACGACCTCGCCGTCGGCACGGGGCACCAGGTAGACGGGGAACCCGCGGACCAGACCGCGAACGGTGCGGGTGACCAGCGGGGGCTCCCCGGCGGGCACCCGGGCGCGCAGCAGCTGCCCCTTGACCGGGCGCAGCGGCGGTACCACCACCGGTTCGGGCACCCGCACACGGTCGCCCCAGCACCCGGCGGCGAGCACCACCTGGTCGGCGGGGAGTTCGGCGCCGTCGGCCAGCCGCACGCCCAGACGGGCGCCACCGGGGCCGGGGGAGGAGACCTCCTCCACACGCCCGGGGAGCTCGCGCACGCCCGCGCCCTCTCCGGCCCGGGCCAGGGCGAGCAGCAGGGAACGCGGGTTCACCGAGTGGTCCTCGGGAGCCAGTACCCCGCCGCGCACCCCGGGCGCGAGCGTGGGTTCGAGGCGTCGGCACTCGCGGCTGGTCAACCGCTCTGTGGGGATGCCCAGGCGTCGCTGGAGGGCGTGCAGGTCGGTCAGGACCGCCAGGTCGTCGCGGTCGAAGGCGACCAGCAGGGTGCCGGTGCGGCGGTGGCCGACGTCCACCCCGCTGGCCTCCTGGAGTTCGGCGACGAAGTCGTCGTACAGGCGCGCCGAGCGCACCCCGAACTCCATCAGCTCCTCCTCGCCGAAGACCGCCTCGGTGGCGGGGGTGAGCATCCCCGCGGCGACGGCGGAGGCGGCCCGGGCGGAGGAGGGCGCGGTCACGGGGTCGGGTTCGACCAGGGTGACGGTCAGGCCGCGCTGGGCCGCGCGCCAGGCGGTGACCCGGCCGACGACGCCGCCGCCGACCACGACCACGCCACTGGTGGGATGAATCGTCTTCTGTGGGGGAACCTCGTCGTTGCGCACGGCGCCGTGTTCCACTCCCTTCGCCGGCATGACCCGGATCAGGTTCGTGCGGTCGGAGGCGGCGAGCCCCCCTCTCAGCCGGGTCCACCCGGCTCCCGCGGGACGTGTCTGTTCGGCCCCATCCTAGATCAGCCCGTCCGGGCCCGCCGTGGCGGGGATCTCCCAGGCAGGAAGCCCGCACGGGGCGCGACGGTCACCGGCGCCCGGTCGGGTGTGGCAGATTGGTGAGGTGACACAAAGCGATCGTGAACTCGACGAACTCGTCGGCGAATGGCTGACCCTGCGTGAGGCGGCCGCGCCGCTGGGCGTGAGCCCCAACCGCATCAAGACCCTCATCCGCGAGAACCGCCTGATGGGCGTGGTGCGCGGCGGTGAGCTCTCCATCCCCGCCGCCTTCCTGGACGGCGAGGACCTGGTCAAGGGCCTCCCGGGCACCATCGTGCTGCTCACCGACGCCGGTTTCTCCACCGAGGAGGCCCTGCGCTGGCTGTTCACCCCGGACGACACCCTGCCGGGCACGCCGATCCAGGCGATGCGCGAGAACCGGGGCACGGAGGTCCGCCGCCGGGCCCAGGGCCTGGCCTTCTGACACCCCGCACGGCCCGGAGGCACGCACCGCACGGTGGCGGCCCCGGGCCGTTGGCTAGGGTGGGGGCCGTGAGGACGAGCCACGGAACCAGCCTGCGCGAGCGCCTGGACGCATCCCTTCTGTACCTGTGCACCGACGCCCGGACCGGGAGCGGTGATCTCGCGGAGTTCGCGGACGCCGCCCTGGCCGGGGGCGTGGACATCATCCAGCTCCGGCACAAGGGGCTGGAGGCCCGCGACGAACTGGCCGCACTGGAGGTCCTTCGGGAGGCGTGCGAGCGCCACGGCGCCCTGCTCGCCGTCAACGACCGCGCCGACATCGCCCGGGCGGTGCGCGCCGACGTGCTGCACCTGGGCCAGCGCGACCTCCCGGTGCCCCTGGCGCGCGACGTGATCGGCGCCGACCCGGTGATCGGGCGCTCCAACAACGACCCCGTGGCCGCCGCGCGCTCGGCGCGGGAGCCGGGGAGCGACTACTTCTGCGTGGGCCCGACCTGGGCGACTCCGACCAAGCCGGGGCGTCCGGCGGCCGGTCTGGAACTGGTCGAACGCGCCGCGGCCCTGGGTTCGGACCGTCCCTGGTTCGCGATCGGCGGCATCGACCTGGACAACGTGGACCGGGTGCTCGACGCCGGAGCCGCCCGGGTGGTCGTGGTCCGCGCCATCACCGAGGCCGAGGACCCCCGCGCCGCGGCGAGCGCGCTGCGGGCCCGCCTGACCGCGCGGCGCGACACCGCCTGACGGGTGTGCGGACGACGGCCCCGGGAACCAGCGGTTCCCGGGGCCGTCCCGTGCGCCGTCCCGTGCCCCTCGCGGGGCCCGTCCACCGGGAGGCGACGGGGCCGGTGCGCGGTCAGCGCCGCCCGGCCCGCTGGAACAGCCAGCGGGTCAGGACCAGGGCGGCCAGGGTCAGGCCGCCCAACCAGAGGGTGAGGGGCACCGCCTGGTCGCCGACCGGGACCCCCGAGGTGAGCTCGCGCAGGGTCTCGATGGCCAGGCTGACCGGCTGGTGCTCGGCGAACCCCCGGAGGAAGGTCGGCAGCCCCTCCACGGGGACGAAGGCCGAGGACAGGTAGGGCACGAAGAGCGCGACGAACGCGAACATCCCGGCGGTGTCCGCCGAGCGCGCGGCCAGTCCCCACGCGGCGGCGGCCAGCGTGAGCAGCACGACGTAGGCGGTCACGAGCGCCGCCGCCCACGCCCACCCGGCGGCCGAAGCCTCGGGGCGGAAGCCGAGCGCGAGGGCAGCGCCCAGCACCAGCAGGGTCGACACCAGGTTGCGCAGCACTCCGGCGACGACGTGTCCGGTCACCACCGCCGAGGCGCGCACCGGCATCGTCCGCAGCCGCCGGACCACGCCCGTGGCCAGGTCCGAGTGGACCGCGGTGGCGGTCATCGACGCCCCGAATCCCGCACAGAGCAGCATCACGCCCGGGGCCACGTAGTCCACATAGGACGCCCCCTCGGTCAGCCCCTCCACGGCCGCGCCGAAGACGGTGACGAAGAGCAGCATGACGGCGACCGGGGCGACCACGGCGGTGACCATGCTGTCGACGTCGCGCAGGGAGTGGGTGAGTCCGCGCCGGGTGAGGACGGCCTCGGTGCGCAGGAGGGTGATCATGCCGTTCGTCCCTTCGCGGTGTCGGTGGCGGTCGGCGCGGTCAGGGCCAGGAACACGTCGTCCAGGGTCGGGGCGTGCGTGGTGACCCGGGCGACCGGGCGGCCCGCGCTGTGGCGTTCGTTCAGGAGCGAGCGCAGGTGTTCGGCGGTGCCGTCGCCGGGCAGCCACTCGGTGCCGCCGTCCTCCAGGGTGAGCTCGACGCGTTCCCGGCCGACCCGCCTCTTCAGGTCGTCGGCGGTGCCCTCGGCGGCGATCACGCCCCCGTGCAGAACGGCGATCCGGTCGGCGAGCACGTCGGCCTCCTCCAGGTACTGGGTCGTGAGCAGGACGGTGGTGCCCCGCTCCGCGAGACCGGTGACGGTCTCCCACAGCGTCTGGCGGCTGCGGGTGTCCATGCCGGTGGTGGGTTCGTCCAGGAAGACGACCGGTGGGGAGCCGACCAGGCTCGCGGCGAGGTCCAGGCGCCTGCGCATCCCCCCGGAGTAGGTTCCGGCGCGGCGGTCGGCGGCCGCGGTGAGGTCGAAGTCGGCGAGCAGGTCGCGGGCGCGTTCCTCGGCGGCGCGGCGGTCGGAGCCGAGGAGCCGGGCGACCATCACGAGGTTCTCGCGGCCGGTGAGCACCTCGTCGACCGAGGCGTACTGTCCGGTGGCGCTGATGGCGCGGCGGACCCGCCGGGCGGCGCGGACCACGTCGTGTCCCATGACCCGGGCGGTGCCTCCGTCGGGCCGGACGAGTGTGGTCAGGATGTCGATCAGGGTGGTCTTCCCCGCGCCGTTGGGGCCGAGCAGGGCGAGGACGCCGCCCGCGGGGACGGTGAGGTCGAGGCCGTCCAGGACCGTGTGGTCCCCGTAGCGCTTGCGTAACCCGGAGACGGTGATCGCGGGGTCGGCGCCCTGTTGGCGGAAGGGGGGTGGGGTGGTCGTCGGTGTGTCCATGTTCTACAGCGTAACACTCACGCAGTACCATTGCGCAACCCCTACGCAGTACGATTGCGTGGCGGGTACGCAATAGGGTGGTCCCATGGCTGACCAGGAGACGCCGGCGGACCCGGCACGTACCGTCCCCAAGGTGCTGCTTACCGCGTGGGGGGCCGCCCCCGCCGCGCGCAAGGGCCCGCGCCCCAAGCTCACCGTCGCCCGCATCCTGGAGACCGCGATCGCGCTCGGGGACCAGGGCGGCACCGAGGCCGTCACCATGAGCCGCACCGCCGCCGCGCTCGGAGTGGGCACCATGAGCCTCTACCGTTACGTGGAGTCCCGCTCCGACCTGCTTCTGCTCGCCGCGGACGCGGTGCTGGGCGCCCCGCCGGAGCCGGAGGGGCGGACCTGGCGAGAACGCACGCACTCCCTGGCCCGCGCGATGCGGTCCGTCTTCCGGCGCCACCCCTGGGCCAGCCAGATCCCCGTCACCGTCGAACCCCTCGCGCCCTCCTACGTCCGCTGGGCCGAGGCCGGGCTGGCCGCCCTGGAGGAGACCGGCCTGGACATCGCCGAGCGCGCCCGCGTGATGACCCTGGTCTGGACCTACGTTCGCGCCGAGGGGGAGCTCGCGGAGGAGCAGAGGCGCGCCTGGGCGGCCGAGGGTCTCGACCCGGCCGACGCCCACCGCGCCTTCGTCCACCGTCTCGACACCCTGGTCGGGGCCGACGACTTCCCCCGCGTACGCGCCCTGCTCGGCAGCGACCTGCTCGCCCCCGGTCCGGCTCCCCACGGGGAGGACGGCGCGGACGAGGCGGAGTTCGCGCGGTCGGTCGACCTCGTCCTGGACGGGGTCGAGGCCCGGGCCGCGCGCGGTTAGGAGTCCCCGGGGACCAGCAGTACCTTGCCGATGACGCGGCGTCCCTCCAGGGCGGCGTGCGCCTCGGCCGCCCGCTCCAGCGGCAGGGTCAGCCCCACGTGCGGGCGCAGGTGCCCGGCCCGGGCCTCCTCCAGCGCCAGTCGGGTCAGGTCGCTCCGGTCCGGTCCGGGCCGGGCCCGCATCTCGTACAGGCCCAGGCTGGTGACGCCGCGGCGCTCGGCCTCGGCGGGGTCGACCTCGGCGAAGGAGCCCCCGGCGGTGCCGTAGCTGAGGAACCGGCCGCCGTCGGCCACCGACCCGAAGGACGCCGTGCCGAGCGCCCCGCCGACCCCGTCGACCACCACGTCCACCCCGGCGCCGCCGGTCACCGAGCGCACACGGTCCAGCCAGCCGGGGTCCGAGTAGTCCACGACCTCCTCCGCTCCGAGGGAGCGGGCGAACTCCAGCTTCTCCACGCCCCGGGCCGCGCCGATCACCCGTGCCCCCGCGAGCCGGGCCAGCTGCACGACCAGGCTCCCCGCGCCGCCGGTGGCGGCCAGGACCAGGACCCAGGTGTCCGGGGCGAAGCGGGCGGACCGCTCCAGCATCATGGCGGTCGCCCCGTCGACCAGCAGCGCCAGGGCGTCCAGGGGACGCAGCTCGTCGGGGACCCTGACCAGGCCCTCCGCGGGGACGACCACGCGCTCGGCGTACCCGCCGTCGTCAATGAGGGTGAGCACCGGTTCCCCCACCAGGGCGGGGTCGGCGCCGGAGCCGACCGAGGCGACCCGGCCGACCACGCTGCCCCCGGGCACGTAGGGCGGGGTCTGGGGGAAGTGGTCCGGGGCCGCGCCGCCGCGGATCAGGGTGTCCAGGAAGATCACGTTGGCGGCCGTCACCTCGACCAGCACCTCTCCGGGGCCGGGCACCGGGTCGGGCAGGGTCCGGACCTCCAGGACTCCGGGGCCGCCGAACGCGTCCACGCGTACCGCGCGCATCTCCACCACACTCCTTCTCCGGGGGTGTGTACCCCTCTGGGTTCCACCCTGCTACCTCAACGAATGTTGAGGTCAAGTCCCCGGCGGTGGGGTCCCGGGCACAAGGAACCGCCGCGCGCGGGGGCACGGCGGTGGAGGGGCGGGGCGGGGTCAGACCGCCACGTGGGAGAGGGCGCTCGGATGACGGCGTAGGAACCCCTCGATGGACTGCGCCGGATGGCCGGTCAGGTCGGGCACGACGGGAGAGACGACGTCCATCTCACCGGTGGCGATCGCCGCGTAGGAGGAGGCCCAGCCCTCGACCTCCCACTCGGCGGCCCCGCTCGGGCGGCGCGACTCCAGGGCCTCCTCCCAGGTCTCGGGCACGTACCGCACGCTCCGGCCGGTCAGGCGCCCCAGCTTCTCGACGGTGGCGCCCACCGTCAGGGCCTCGGGGCCGGTCACGTCGTAGGTCGCGTCCTTCGCGGCCGCCACGGTCGCCGGGTCGGTCAGCACGGCCGCGGCCACGTCCGCCACGTCGTCGCGCGACACCCAGGCGATCCGGCCCTCTCCGGCCGGGCCGCGCACCACGCCCTCCTCGTCCACCCACCGGGGGAGCAGGTCCAGGTACAGGCTGGGTCTGAGGAACGTGTGCGACACCCCCGTGGAGCGGATGTGCGCCTCCGTGTAGAAGTGCGTGCGGGCGAAGGTGAAGGTGGACGCCGGGCCCGCCCCGAGGAACGACAGGTACACGATCCTGGACACCCCGGCCCGCAGTGCCCCGTCCACGGCGCTCAGGTGCGTCTCCACCCGGTCCTCGGACTCGGTCGCCGAGACCAGGAAGAGGGTGTCCACGCCACGGCACGCCCGTTCGAAGGCGTCGGTGTCCTCGTAGGCCGCCATCGCGGCGCTGCTCTCCGGGAACTCCGGGGCCCGGTTGATGTCGCGCACGATGAGTCGCTGCGCCCACCCGAGCCGCGCGAGCCGGGCGGCCACACGCCCGCCCAGCGCGCCGGTGGCCCCGGTCACCCCTATGGTGTGGTTTGTCATGTGATCGTCGCCCATGACAACCCATCCTCGGGTACGAGCGGCCACCGGGCGCTGATCGGCGCGCCCCTTTTTGCGGCCCCCGGTCAGGGGCTGGTGCGCTCTTGGTGCTCCTCTTCGGGGGAGGGCGCGGAGGGGGTCCGGCCGGGCTCCGGGGACCTGCGGTACGACAGCCTGCGCAGGAGTACCTCCGCGGGCCCGCGCCGTCCCGCCCGCTCCAGCGCGAGGGCGCCCGCCACCGTCGCCAGCCACACCGCGACCGCGTACAGGAACATCGTCCATGAGGTCATGTGCGCGGCGAGCCCCAGGCCCCAGGCGGCCAGGACCGGCGCGCAGAGCACCGACTGCGCCAGGTAGGCGCTCAGGGAACGCTTGCCGGTGGCGGTCAGGGCGCTCACCACGACCCCGCCGGTCCGGCCCCGCTCCTGGAGCCGGTGCGCGACCAGGGCGATCAGCGCGACGTAACCGAGCCCCCCGAAGAGGCCGGTGAACATGTGGGGGAAGGTGAGCATCAGGGACTGGTCGGGGTCCAGGTCCCAGAGGCCGACCTGGTTCAGCGCCTCGGGCAGACCGCCGAGCCATCCGACGGTGATTCCCAGGCCCGCGACCCAGCGCAGGGCGGTGAGGTGGCGGCCGGGCTCCTCCAGGAAGCCGCGGCGCGCGGCCCAGAAGCCGAGCAGGATCGCTGTGGGCACGACCAGGCCGAGCAGCCCCTGGCCCACGCTCACCAGCGGCCAGTTCAGCACGCGGTCCGCGGCGGCCGAGAGGACGGACGGGTCGCCGATGTTGCCCGCCATCTCGCTCATGTCCAAGCCGCCCGAAGCGTTCTCCGAGCCGCTGACGAAGGGCAGGGCCAGGAGGCTGAGCGCGCTTCCCAGCGCCATCAGGCCGGTCAGCACCGCGCCCCACACGACCAGGGTCACGTCCCTGCGCCGGAAGAACAACCAGCCCAGGACCAGCCCGGCCACGCCGTAGGCGCCGAGGATGTCGCCCATCCACAGCAGCAGGGCGTGGACGAAGCCGAACACGACCAGCCACAGGTTGCGGCGGCGCAGCAGGGCGTTGACGCCGCGCACGTCGGCCCCGGCGGCCTCCTGCCGCCGGGCCAGCTGCGTCATGCCGTAGCCGAACAGGAACGCGAACATCGGGTAGCTGCGCATGTCCACGGCCACGATGGTGAAGAACTGGGCCGCGGAGTCCAGGGAGCCCTCGGGGACGGGGTGCATGGCCGGACCGTCGCTCGGCGTCGCCGCCCACAGGTACCAGACGGAGTTGGCCAGGGCGATGAACAACAGCATGAAGCCACGTGCGAGGTCGGGCGCGAGAGCCCGGTCCGTGGTGCCGGTCGGCCCGAGCACGGGGGTCTGTCTGGGCATGGGAGTGCTCCGGTGTCGAGATGTATCGTGACCACCGATTCAATCCGCAGCCGGACAGAGGGCGCAACCGGAATAGGGCAGGGGAAATCCCCCGAAGTCGCCGGGGTCGACCCCTAGGCACTGTTTTTTAGAAGTTGGGAGTGGAGCAGGGCCTGCGCTGGCATCGTGGTCGATGTGTCTGGCCGTCATGAACTCACCGATGCCGAGTGGGCCCTGCTCGCCCCGCTCCTGCCCGCCGACCCTGCCA
>NZ_JBEYHA010000081.1:0-16120 GCF_040635075.1 Nocardiopsis sp. NPDC007018 | reverse complement strand
AGTGGTACCTGGGGGGCCACTCCATGGGCGGAGCCTTCGCCGCCCTGCACGTGGGCTCGGGGAACGGCGACACCGAGTGGCAAGGGCTGGGCGGCCCGCGCCGACGGCGGCTCCGGCGGCGACGATCGCGACGACCATCATCGTGCGCATCGGGGTGAACGCCGACGCCGCCTGTTCCGGGGACGCCACCCCGGGGTCGGCCAGGATCTCCGCCCGCACGGCCGCCGGGGGCGGGGCGTTCGGCGGCTCGACGGCCGGGTCCGCCTCCGGTGCCGGTACGGGGTCGGGCGGAGCCGGGTCCGAGGCGGGGGCCGACTCGGAGGGTGTCGGGGAGGCTTCCGGCTCGGGTGCGTCCTCTCCGGGCGTGCCGGGCTCGGGTGGGCCGGGGGGAGCCTGGGGCTCCTGCCGTTCGGGTGGAACCGGCTGTTCCGGCGCGGGCGGCTGGGATGCGGGGGGTTCCTCCGGCTCCGGGAGCGGCGGGGGCTGGGGGCACGTGGGCGCCTGCCCCGCGTGGATGACCACGTGGGCGCCGTTGGTGCACACCAGGACGTGCGATCCGGGGACGACGTCGACGTACCCCTCGGTGCTCTGCGTGTGGGCGCCGCCGGGTCCCGCGTCCACCTGGGAGGAGCCGTCTCCGGTCCGTGCCTGCCCGGCCGCCGCCGGGGATTCGGGGACGGAGGCCGCTCGTGCGAGGGCCGGGGCGGACCCCCATGCGAACGCGAGCGCCCCCGCCGCCGCCAGGGCGAGGAGGGCGGCGGTCCGTTCGCGGCCCACGGGGGCGCGCCTGCGCGCCAGGAGGGCCCCGGACGGGAGTCGGGGTGTGGGAGAGGAGCGGGTTCGTGACCCCGCGTACTGAGGTCTGTTCACACCGTGATGCTACGGGGTGGGGGTCCCGCCACAGGTCGGAATCGGTGTCCCGGTGGAGGGGCGGTCGCCACGGCGCCCGCCTCTCCCCATCACCGGGCCCGGGTCCCGACCTGCCCGCGCGCCGGGGTCACCGGCAGCTGATGAACCCGTTGACGAACGTCTTGTTCTGCTCGTCCACCCGCATACGGCCCTGGACGTTGCCGATGGGGGAGAGGTTGGACGTGAAACTGCGGGTCTGGCCCGCCCTGATGGTGTGCGTGGGCCCGTTGCGGGTGAGGCTGCCCAGTTGGGCGACGGAGAACCTGATGGTCACCGGGGTTCCGGTGGTCTTGCGGTAGGTGACCGTCGCGCTCTTGCACCCGGTGGTGCTCGTGGTCAAGGTGCCGTGGGTGATGGGGAGGCCGGTGGTGGCGCGGGCGCCGATCGGGTCGGAGTCCTCGTCGGCCGGAGCGTACTCGGGGTTCTCCTCCAGGAACGCCTCCAGGCTCTCCACGTCCTCGCCGACCTCGTAGACGCCCTCGTCGGTGACGATGATCTCCTGGCTCTCGGTCCGGACCTCGCCCATCTCGGCGCTGGCGGTACCGGGAACCAGGAGGACAGTGGCCGTGACCAGGGCGGTCAGCGCCGTGAGGCGGGCCGGGAGCTTCGGGTGGGGGGAAGATAACGGCACTTCGTCCTCCGGTGGTGGGTTCGCGCGGGGGTGCTGTGAACCTACCAACCGTCCTTCCGGCGAACCAAGGCCCTTCGTCCCGTCGACCCGCTCCCACCCGCGCCAGGCACGACCCCGCCCCTTCCACACCGGCGCCCACGCCCGGAAACCGCCTACGGGGAGTGCAGGCGCAGTACCGCGTGCTCGGCCCACTCCGGAGGGCGGGTGCGCAGGGAGAGCACCACCATCGTGAGGAACGCCAGCGGGATCGTCCAGGCCGCCGGTTGGGCCAGGAGAACGGTGACCCAGTCCCCGGGGGTGGCGAACAGGATGGACCAGCCGACGGCGCCGGTCGCGGTGACCCCGCCCACGACCAGCCCGGCCACCGCCCCCGGCAGCGTGAGCCGACGCCACCAGATCCCCAGCACCAGCAAGGGACAGAACGTCGACGCCGCCACCGTGAACGCCCACACCACCAACACGTTGATGTCGATCGCCTGCGCGGGCAGCGCCAACAGCACCGCCACGCACGCGCCCACCGCCACCGCCAACCGCAACCGGGGCACGCTTCCCCGGAACAGGTCGTGGGACAGCCCCCCGGCCAGCGCCAGCAACAGCCCGGACGAGGTCGACAGGAACGCGCCGAACGCCCCCGCCGCCACCAGCGCCGTGAGCATCGTGCCCGCCGAGCCGGGGACCGCCTCCGCGGGCAGCACCACCGCCACCGTGTCCGTTCCCTGGAGCAGCACCAGCTGCGGCGTGAGCACGCGCCCCAGCAGGCCGTAGACCGTGGGGAACAGGTAGAAGAGTCCGAGCAGGGCGATCACGCCGACCGCCACCCGGCGGGCCGTCCGTGCGGTCGGGCTGGTGTGGAAGCGCATGATGACGTGCGGCAGACCCATGCATCCGAGGGTGATCGCGAGCAGGGTCGACCACGTCTCGAAGAGCGGGTACCCGCCCACGTCCAGCAACGGGGCGCTCCACCGCTCGCTCCCCAGCTCCGGCAGACCCTCCGGGTGCGGGATGACGGCCCCCTCCGGGAACACGAACTCCGTGCCCGCGTCGACCGCGTGCGTACCCGCGGCCAGCACCCGCTCCCCGCCGTCGGGGGTGGTGATGGTGACGGCCCGGTCCAGAGCGAACTCGGTGGCCACGGTGAACTCCACCGGAGTGTCCCGGGGGAAGTGGGTGCCCCACTCGGGGTGCAGAGCCTCGGCACGGGTGTCGGCGCCCGCGTGCACGACGAGGAAGATCGCGGGCACGGCGAGGAACGCCAGTTTCACGACGTAGT
Organism: Nocardiopsis sp. NPDC007018; assembly: GCF_040635075.1. Lineage (NCBI taxonomy): Bacteria > Bacillati > Actinomycetota > Actinomycetes > Streptosporangiales > Nocardiopsidaceae > Nocardiopsis > Nocardiopsis sp. NPDC007018. The sequence continues at coordinate 13,310 of NZ_JBEYHA010000081.1, read as the reverse complement.
GGAAGGCCTGCACGTAGGTGGCCGAGCGCATCCCGCCCGCCGCGATGGAACCGCTCACCACCAGTCCCGCGAGCAGCACACCCACCCAGTACGGCGTGCCGCTGACCAGGCTCAGCACCACCCCGGCGCCCTTGAACTGCGGCACCAGGTACAGCAGCATGATCACCAGCACCACGCACCCGCAGAGCTTGCGCAGCCGGGGCGCGCCCAGCCGGTACTCGGCGAAGTCGGGCACGGTGAACGCCCCCGAGCGGCGCATGGGACCGGCGACCAGCGCCACCACCGCCACGTAGCCCGCGGTGAACCCCACCGCGTACCACATGGTGCCCAGCCCGTTCTTGAGTAGGAGCCCGGCCAGGCCCAGCACCGACGCGGCCGACAGGTACTCGCCCGCAATGGCGAGGGCGTTCCAGTTCGGTGACACCCGTCGCGAGGCCACCAGGAAGTCCGAGGTCGACCGGGCCGCCCGCACCCCGTACACCCCGATGACCAGGCTGGTGACCAGGACCAGACCGATCGCCAGCACCGCCGTGGTCACGGTGTCCTCCCGTGGTCCGCGGCGGTGTCGGGCGGGCGCTCCCCGCCCGCCCGGCCGCTCCCTCCGGCCTGGACCGACCCGCCCGCTCCCACGAACCCGCCCGCCCCGCCGGTTCCGGTCCCGCCCGCGACGTCCTCCCCGCCCCGGCCGGTGCCCCGGGCCCGGTCGGCCGCGCGCGCCTCGGCCCGCTCCTCCAGGCGCTCCGCCCCGCGCACGTGCCACAGGGCCAGCCCGAACAGCAGCGGGTACACCGCCACCGTCAGCAGCAGCCACGAGACGGGCACCTCGGCCAGACGCACCCGGCCCAGTTCGGGGAACAGGGCGAAGGCCCCGCTCAACCCGAAGAGCACCACCGCCAGCAGCACCACGGTGCGCACCGCGGTGCGCCGCTGCGCCCGGAAGAGCCGCCGCGCGGCCTCGGCGTCCACGGGCTCCGGCACCGGGATGAGATGGTGCGCGGGCCGGTTGCCGCGCGTCAGTGCGATACGGGTCTGCGGGCTGGTGAGCTTCTCCCGGCGCGGGCTCATCCCCGCCCCCGACCGGAGGTCACTGCTGCTCCTTGACCGTTCCCGGCGGGCGGGCCGAACGGCCCAACTGGTCGCGCCGGGCCGCCTCCATGAGCTGGGCGCGCAGGTGGCGGCTGTGGCGTCGGCTCACCGGGACGTCCCCGGCGGGTGTCCCGGCCACCAGCCCGGAGGAGGAGGTCACCCGCAGGTCCCGCACCCACGGAATGGCGATGAGGAACCCCCGGTGCACGCGCACGAACCCCGCCGACGCCCACACCTCCTCCAGGTACGACAGCGACAGCCGGATCAGGTGCGTGCCCTCGGCCGTGTGCAGCCGCACGTAGTCGCCCTGGGCCTCCACGAACTGCACGTCGTCGCGTTTGACGAAGACGGTGCGGCGGCCGGTGTCGATCTGCACCACGTGCAGGTCCTCGGCCGGTGAGGTGCCGCCACCGGAGCCGCGCAGCTGGGCGATCCGCCCCACGGCCTCGGCCAGCCGCTCCGGGCGGATGGGTTTGAGCAGGTAGTCGACGGCGCCGATCCCGAAGGCCTCCACGGCGTGCGCCTCGGAGGCGGTCACGAACACGATGGACGGCGGTTCGGACATCACGCTCAGCACCCGGGCCACGTCCATGCCGTCCAGTCCCGGCATGAGGATGTCGAGGAAGGCGGCGTCGATACTGGTCGTGCCCAGCAGACGCACGGCGGTGGCGCCGTTGGAGGCCACCAGGACCTCCGCCACCTCGGCCATGTCGCCCAGCAGCGCGGCCATCTCCTGCCGGGTGGACGACTCGTCCTCCACCACCAGCACACGGAGTTCGGGCTTCACAGGACCACCACCCCGGGGGCGAACCTGGGTACGCGCACGGTCACCTTCGTCCCTTCTCCCAGCGCGGTCTCGATCACCAGACCGTACTCGGGCCCGTAGACCGCGCGCAGCCTCTGGTCGACGTTGGCCAGGCCGACGCCCCGGGACTCGGGGCCGGTCCCGGCGAGCAGTGCTCGGGCCAGTTCGGGGTGCATGCCCACGCCGTCGTCCTCGATCTCGATCACGCACAGGGGCCCCTCGCCGAACCCGGAGACGCTGATGTGCCCCGTCCCCTCCTTGCGCTCCAGGCCGTGCCGGATCGCGTTCTCCACGATCGGCTGCACCACCAGGAAGGGGATGGCCACGGGAAGCACCTCGGGGGCCATCCGCACGGTGATGTCGAGGCGGTCGTGGAAACGGGCCCGCTGGAGTTCGAGGTAGGTCTGGGTGGCCTCCAGCTCGTCGGAGACCGTGGCGTAGTCGCCCTTCTCCGAGAACCCGTACCGGAGGTAGTCGGCGAAGTCCGACAGCAGGTGGCGGGCGCGGTCGGGGTCGGTGCGCACCAGGGCGGCGATCACCGCGAGCGCGTTGTGCACGAAGTGCGGGGAGATCTGTGCGCGCAGGGTCCGCAGGTCGGCGGCGGCGATCCGGGCACGGGCACGCCGCAGGGCGGCGTGGTCCAGGGAGTCGGAGACCAGTGCGGCGGCGGCCTCCACGTCGGCCTCCACCGGGTGCCCCGAGGCCACGAGGGCGCCCGAGAGCTCGTCGGCGACGGTCAGTGGGACGGCGCACACCGAGGTGGCGTCGGGCAGCCGGGCGCGGACGGTGCCGCCGTACTCGAACACCTGGGACAGCACGGCTTCGACCTCGGCGGGGGCCGGTTGGCTCCCGTGGGAGGCGACCGTTCCGTCGAGATCGGCGAGGAGCACCCCGTCCACGGCCAGGACCTGGCGCAGGCGACGGGCCGCGGAGTGCGCGCCGCGCCCGTGCAGGCCGTCCCGGAGGTCGGCCCCCAGGGCGTGGATCTGGCGCATCAACTCGACACTCGCCTGGCGTTCCGAGGACGTGGGGCGCCGGGAGGGGGAAAGCCGCGACAGCCACCGAGAGGACACAGACCGATCCTATCCCCGCGAAATGTGTCGGCGCTCACGTGTTGGCCTCCGCTTTCCTGTTCGTGTCGTGATGTCCCGTTCTCCCCGTCGTCGCCGGTGCGGTACGGCCGGGCCGCTGGTGGGGCGGGTGGTGACGCGGGTCCTCAGAGTCGGCACACGGGACGGGCCCGCCGCCCGGTGGGGCGGCGGGCCCGTCAGGGAGACCGGCGGGCTAGTGGCTGCTGGCCTTCTCCGCGCCCGCGCCGGTCAGGGCGCGGACCTGGAGCATCGCGAACTTCTCGTAGTCGCTCTCCTTGGACATCAGCGTTCCGACGACCGCGCAGAGCAGGCCCAGCGGAACGGAGACCAGTGCCGGGTTGGGCATCGGGAACCACGCGAAGTCCGCGCCGGGGATGAGCGCGGTCTCCGAACCCGAGACCACCGGCGAGAAGAACACCAGGCCGACCGCGCTGATCAGACCGCCGTAGATGCCCGCGAGGGCGCCGGCGGTGTTGAAGCGCTTCCAGAACAGGCTGAGCAGGAGCGTCGGCAGGTTCGCGGAGGCCGCGATGGCGAACGCCAACGAGACCAGGAAGGCCACGTTGAGGTTCTGCGCGAACACCGCGAGGACGATGGCGACCAAGCCGACGAACCAGGTGACGACCCGGGCGACCTTCACCTCCTCGGCACCGGTCGCCTTCCCCTTGCGGATCACGGAGTTGTAGAAGTCGTGGGCCAGGGACGAGGACGAGGCGATGGTGAGGCCGGCGACCGTGGTGAGGATGGTCGCGAAGGCCACCGAGGCGATGACCGCCAGCATGATCGACGCGAAGACCGGCCCGCCGATGTGGGCGCCGACCGCCTCCGCGAGCATCGGCGCGGCGGTGTTGCCCGCCGGGTTCTGGTCCTGGATGGTCTCGTAGCCGACCAGAGCGGCGGCGCCGAAGCCCAGCACCAGGGTCATCAGGTAGAAGACGCCGATGAGGCCGATGCCCCAGTTGACGGACTTGCGGGCGGTGGTGGAGTCCGGGACCGTGTAGAAGCGGATCAGGACGTGGGGCAGCCCGGCGGTGCCGAGCACCAGGGCCATGCCGAGGCTGATCAGGTCGAGCTTGTTCCACATGGTCTGGACGGCGCTGTCGACCTCCTGGCCGTACAGCAGGCCGGGCTGGAGGAAGGTCTCGTCGCCGACCCGGCTGGAGTTGGCCGCCTGGGTCATCAGCTCGGGCAGGCTGAAACCGTAGATGGACAGGGTCAGCAGCACCAGGAAGGCGACGCTGATCATGAGGAAGGCGGCCTGGACGATCTGGACCCAGGTGGTTCCCTTCATCCCGCCGAAGGTCACGTAGATGACCATCAGCAGGCCGACCACGACGATGCCGAGGATCTTGGCGACGTCACCGGACATGCCGAGGTAGGTCTGGTCGCCCTGGATGCCCAGCAGCAGGGCGATGAGGGCGCCCGCGCCGACCATCTGCGCGATCAGGTAGAAGATCGAGACGGTCAGGGTGGACACGGCCGCGGCCGTGCGGACCGGGCGCTGCTGCATCCGGTACGACAGCACGTCGCCCATGGTGAAGCGGCCGGAGTTGCGCAGCATCTCGGCGACCAGCAGGAGCGCGATCAGCCAGGCGACGAGGAACCCGATGGAGTACAGGAAGCCGTCATAGCCGGACAGCGCGATCATGCCCGCGATGCCGAGGAAGGACGCGGCCGACATGTAGTCGCCCGCGATGGCGAACCCGTTCTGGGTGGCGGTGAACCCGCGTCCGCCGGAGTGGAAGTCGGTGGCCGTGTGCGTGCGTTTGTTGGCCCACGCGGTGATGGCCAGCGTGCCCGCGATGGTGAGCAGGAACAGGACCATGGTGATGGTCCGGCTGGCACCGCTGACGGTGCCCTCCTGCGCGAGGAGGAGTCCGGTCGAGAGGATCACTTGGCCTCCTCCTTGGAGCCGTTGGCGCCCAGGAGCTCGTCACGCAGTTCGTACGAGAGCGGGTCGAACTTCTTGCGGGCGTACCAGGAGTAGAGGATCGCGATCCCGAAGGTCGAGACGAACTGGAGCAGCCCCAGGAGCAGCGCCACGTTGAACCCGGCGGCGACCTCGATCGCCATGATGTCGCGGGCGAACCCGGACATGGCGACGTAGATGGCGTACCAGATGAGGAACAGCACCGTCATCGGGAAGACGAAGACGTACAGGGTCCGCCTGAGCTGGAGGAACCTGGGGTCGCCGTGCATGGCGACGAAGGTCTCGGTCGGGATGGGTTCCGACTCGTGGGCCTCGTCCGTGGCCGGCTGGGACGTGGGGTCCTTGGCCGAGGGTTGGCTTGTCATGCTGTTCGTTACCTCCGGGGGGATGGCGGGGACGGTGCCGCGTCTGGTCGCGTTCGCGCTGTTGGTGCGGTGACGCCTGGTATGACCAGTTCGTGTGACGTGGGTTACCCGGCACTGTAAGGAGCGACACCACGTCTGAGCAGGGGGGCGTGCCGGGGCGCGCGCCGAACGCGGACGAGGAGCGTCGAGCGGTCGCCCACCGTGCGACGAACGGTCGACTGGCGCGCCGAACGGTCGGCGGGCGGTGCGGGCCCGGGCGCACGCGCCCCGGCGCACGGCCCCCGTCCGCGCTCACCTGCCGTTCCGGGGCCGCTCGCCCGCTCGGAGTCCGGGAGTCCTGGAGCCCGGAGGTCGCGCCCTACACCAGGACGCGGTGCGTGCCGCTGTAGACGTTCATGGAGTCGCCGCGCAGGAAGCCGACGAGGGTGATGCCCGCCTCCGTCGCGAGGTCGACGGCGAGCGACGAGGGAGCGGAGACGGCCGTCATCATGGGGATGCCCGCCATCCACGCCTTCTGGACCAGCTCGAACGAGGCGCGTCCCGACACCATGAGCACGGTCTCGCGCAGGGGGAGCCGACCGGAGCGCAGCGCCCAGCCGACCAGCTTGTCCACCGCGTTGTGCCGTCCCACGTCCTCGCGCAGGGCGAGCAGCTCGCCCGTGGCGGTGAACAGTCCGGCGGCGTGCAGGCCGCCGGTGCGGTCGAACACCCGCTGGGCCTCGCGCAGACGATCGGGCAGCACGGTCACGGTGGGCACGTCGACGCGCAGGGGGTCGTCGTCCACCGGCCACCGCGCCTTGGTGCGCACGGCGTCCAGGCTGGCCTTCCCGCACAGTCCGCACGAGGAGGAGGTGTAGAAGTTGCGCTCCAGGGAGGTGTCGGGGCGCGGTACCTCGGGCGCCAGGGACACGTCCAGCACGTTGTAGGTGTTGGAGCCGTCCTCGGTGGCCCCGGCGCAGTAGCGGATGGCCGCGACGTGCGGGCCCTCGGACACCACCCCCTCGCTCACCAGGAACCCGGCGGCCAGGTCGAAGTCGCTCCCCGGGGTGCGCATGGTGATGCTCAGCGGGGCGCCGTCCAGCCTGATCTCCAGGGGTTCCTCCACCACGAGGGTGTCGACGCGTTCGCTCGCGACCCCCTCCCTGATTCGGAGGATTCTCTCGCGGGCGGTCACCCGTCCCATGCCTCGTCACCGCCTTCCGGGCTCTCGTTCGTCTACTGTGTCTACGCCTCCCGGCACCGGGTGTCGAGGGGCGGTCGCGCGGAGCGCCACGCCGTTGGCGGCGCGCGGTCCCCGACCAGGGTCTCAGCCCCGCCGGACCGGTCCGCCGTGGTGACCGGACTCTCCGGTCACCCCGGAAGGGCGGCACCGCCGGGGCCGTTGTACTGTGCGAGTACCTGAAGACTCCGGACGAGGTGCGCCGTACCCGGTCAAGACAAGACGGCGCGAACCACAGTTCGCACGTCTTGGAGGTAAAGGTCATGGCCTGGATCGTTCTGGTGATCTCCGGTCTTCTCGAAACCGCGTGGGCCGCCGCGCTCAACGCGTCGCAGGGCTTCACCCGCCTGTGGCCCACGGTGACCTTCGGCGTCACCCTGGCCCTGAGCATGGCCGGCCTGGCCTACGCCCTGCGCACGATCCCCCTCGGTACCGGGTACGCCGTCTGGGTCTCCATCGGTGTGGTCGGCACGGCGCTGATCGGCATGTTCGTCCTCGGTGAGGGCTTCAGTGTGCCCAAGGCCCTGTGCCTGATCGCCATCGTCGCCGGTGTGGTGGGGCTGAAGGTCCTCCACTGACTCGTCGTCCGCGCGGCCGCCGGGGGGATGCCCCGGCGGCCGTTAGTGTGTCCGCATGACTGTGGGAAGCCTTGTCCAGTGGGTGGTCAACGCCGTCGACCCGCCTGCCCTCGCCCGTTTCTGGTCCTCGCTGCTCGGAGGGGAGGTCGAGGTGCGGCCGGACGGCTGGGCCGTTCTCCACGGCGCCTCGGGGCAGCCCCGGATCTCGTTTCAGCCGACCTCCGAACCAGGGGGCGGGCGCGACCGCGTCCACCCGGACCTGCTCGTCGGCGACCTGGCGGACGCCTCCCGCGCGGCCGTGGCGCTCGGGGCCGTCGCCGTGGGGGAGCCCGTCACCGACGAACACGGGGCGTTCCAGGTGCTGCGCGATCCCGAGGGCAACGCGTTCTGCGTGGTCAAGCCCGCGCACTGACGACACAGGGGGCCGCAGCCGACTGTGCCCCTGTGCACATACTTGCCAATAAGGAAAGTGAGTGTCACCCTGGAACGGATGTCCAGTCCGACCCAGGGTGGTCCAGTGAACCGCGAAGCAGCACTCCAGACCCTGAACGACGCCGAACCCCTCAGGAGGGACATGCGGGCGCACGCCCGATGGCCCGCGAGCGGCGTCGCGGGGCTCGTCCTCGCCGTCGTCCTCCCGGCCGTGGCCATCGCGGCGGGCGGCGGCCGTATCCCCCTGCCGTTCCTCGTGCTCGTCACGACCGTCCCGATCGTCCTCAACCTCTACGCGTACCACCAGCCGGTGCGGCTCCCGGGGCGCCTGGCGGCGCACTACGCGCTCACCGGCACCGGCGTGGCGATGCTCACCGGCACCGTCGTGTTCGGGCTCGCCCTCTTCCCCGCGTCCACACCGTGGTGGGTCGGCGGGGCGCTCCTGAGCGCTCTGCCCCTGCTCGCGTCGGTGGCGCTCAACCGGATCGGGGTGCGCGGCCGGGCGCTCCGGCACACCGCCCACCCCGGCGGCGCGCTGGACGAGGCGCTGCTCCCCACCGACCGGTTCGCCCTCGCCGCCGCCCTGTCCGGGGTGGACCGCGCGGGCACCGGCGCGCTGGCCAACACGCTGGGGACGGACGCGTCCGCACTGTCCGAGCCGATCCGCGCCCTCCGGGAGGAGGGGTACCTCACCGTCGTCACGCGGGAGCGCGGAACCCGGTCCGGGCCCCACGTGGCCCTCACCGCCTCTGGTCGGGAGGCCTTCGACGCACACGCGAGCGCCCTCAGACGCACGGCCGAGGGCGCTCCGGCCCCGGTCTGAGCCGCGTCCGGGCCCGGGCACGGACGCGGCGGCGAAGCCGCCCGGGAACCCGTGGCCCGGCCCGGGCCGGGGGCGCGACCGTTCGCGCATCACCGGCCCTGCCCGGAGCGCCGGGCGCGCTCACGGAGCCGTGGGGGCCCGGGGCGGCTGGGTGTACTGACCATGGAGGTTGAGTACCCCTAGCTCCGGGAGCGGCGGTACCGGCTGCCGTCGTCCTCCCGCTCCAGGAACCCCTCTTCGACCAGGTAGCGGCGCAGCGCGGAGGGGTCGTCGAAACAGGTCAGCAGCGCCGTGTTCACCTGCTTCTCCGTGTACTCCAGTTCCGGGGCGAACAACCGCCCGCAGAGGCGTTCCAGCACCGCCAGGCGCAGATCCCGCCTGGCGGGCATCGAGGTGAGCCGACCCTCGTGGAACAGCGCGTCCACGGGGTCGGTCACCCGGGTCTGCGCCTTGTGCTCGCGCATGGCCTCGGCGAAGACCTCGGGCACGGCGACGATCCGCCCGTCCTCCTCGCAAACCAGACCGTCCTTGAGTAGCCGGTCCAGGTGCTTGCCCGCCGCAGCACCGCCCGGACCGCTCGGCTCCCACCCCTCGGGGCCCGCGGAGACGATCCGGGCGAACAGCGACAGCCGATCGGGGGAGGCGAGCGACGACACGAGCTGGGTGGGGTGCGGCACGGGGGTTCCTCTACGGAGTCGGGGCCAAGGTCCCCGTCACCGTAGGAGCCGCGCCGCGTTCCCGGCCACCGAATATCGGGGCGCGGGCCCCGGCGGCGGTCAGGCCCGTTCCAGGATCTCCTCCACCACGCGGCCCACCCCGTCCTCGAAGCTGGAGGGCGCCACCCGGAGGCCGAGCGCGGGGTCGAGCAGGTCCGGGTGGCCACTGCTCATCGCGTACCCGGCCCCCGCCCAGGTCAGCGCCGAACGGTCGTTGGGCATGTCCCCGAAGAACACGACCTCCTCGCGGGTCACGCCCCAGCCCTCGCACAGCATCGCGAGGGTGCTGCCCTTGTTGACGCCGGTCGCGCTGATCTCCACCAGCCCCGCCCCGCCCGAGTAGGTGGGTTCGGCGAGCGTGCCCACGGAGGCCACCGCCGCCTCGTACATCACGTGCACGGGGTAGTCCTGGGACCGGGCGACGAGCTTGGTGACGGGGGTCGCGGCGTCCAGCAGCGCGTCGGTGTCGTCGAGCACCGTCACCGAGCCCGGTTCGATCCACGGCTCCAGCTGGTAGTCGGCGTCGTGGTAGAAGTCCAGGCCGGTCTCCACCCCGAACCCCAGCCCCGGTAGGGAGGCCCGCAGCTTCTCCACGATCGTGCCGGAGGTCTCCCGGTCGATCGCCCGGACCATCGGTTCGGCGCCCCCGGGGAGCTGGGCGTGGGCGCCGTTGCCGCAGACCACGGCGGCGCAGTCGAACAGGGCGGCGAAGGCTTCGGTGGCGCGCGGCGGGCGGGCGGTGACGAGGACGACCCGCACGCCCGCCTCCACGGCGGCGGTCAGGGCGCGGTGGTTGCGGGGGGAGACCTGGCCGGTGCGGCCGAGGAGGGTTCCGTCAAGGTCGGTGGCGATCACGCGAGGAAGGGCCATGGGCGCATTATGCCGTCGAAGTCCGACGGATTCGTAGGCGTTTCGGCGCATCTCACACCGGCCCGTCAGATGCCGTGGACGGCGGGCGCTCGGGCCGGACGAAGTCCGCACATGCCACGGAAGGGGATCATTCCTCTTTCATGGCGGCTCACACGGGCGATGTGGGCGTGTCCCCGCGTCCGCGACCCCGTCCGGAGCCGTACGGGGCGGGGCGGCCCACGGGGATCGGGTCCGGGTCGGCGCTGCGGCAGGACAACGGGGGTCGCCAGTGTGAGAGTGGCGTCATGGCTACGCACAGTGAACTCCGTGACTTCTGGGAACACCGCCTCGAAGGTGACTGGACCGAGAGCGGCGTCGGCTACCGGGCCCTCGGCCGACCCTTCAACACCTGGATGTACCGGGTCCGCGAGGAGGTCTTCCTCCGCGAGGTCGGCCAACTGGGACTCCGGGGCGCCAGCGTTCTCGACGCGGGCAGCGGCACGGGCTTCTACGTGAGCCAGTGGGAGCGCCTGGGGGCCGGGGACGTCACCGGCTGCGACATGACCGACGCCGCCGTCGACCGCCTCCGCGGCCGGTTCCCCCAGCACCGGTTCCTCCGCCAGGACGTCTCGGAGCTGGACGCCTTCGAGGACGCCAGCTTCGACGCCGCCTCCTGCATGGACGTGCTCTTCCACATCACCGACGACGACCGCTACGCGGCCGCCTTCGGCGCCCTCGGCCGGGTCGTGCGCCCCGGAGGCACCCTCGTGATCTCCGAGAACTGTCTCCAGCGCCCCGAGCAGCGCGGCGAACACCAGGTCAATCGCACCCTGGAGACGATCGCGGCTCTGGCCGACAAGGCCGGATTCGACATCGTGCGCCGCGTGCCCATGCTCATGCTGATGAACGCGCAGGTCGACGCCTCCCTGCCGTGGCGCAAGGTCTGGGGCGGGGTCCTCCGCGCCGCCACCGTGACCGCTGCGACGGGGTGGCTCGCCGGAGCCCTGCTCTACCGGCTGGACCGCAGGCTCGTGCGCGGTCGCAGGGAGAGCCCCACCACCGAACTCCTGGTGCTGCGGCGGCGCGAGGAGGCCTGACCGGGGCGGTGAGAGGCCCGGCCCCCGGCACGGTACGCGCGGACCAGGCCGGGGAGGGGGTCGGCGCCGAGTTGCTCCCGGTACGCGGTTCGTGCCCGGTTCCCGCACGGGCACCGGGTTACGGTGGTGCTCCACCTTGGTTCCGGGGTGGCCGCCGTCGCGGGGGCACGGCGGACGGCCGTTCGGGAGGCGACCGCATGCTGAGACGCTCGACCATCACGACCTGGGTCAGGCGGGGACTGCTGGGACTGTTGGCCACCCAGGTCGCGGTGGTCGCGACCCTCGTCGGGATCGACCAGTGGCGCAAGAGGGTGCGCCCGCACCGCGTCGACTTCCCGCGTACCGACCCCGCCTCGGTACCGGTGGGGGAGACCACCGCCACGGTCTACACCTACGGGGCGGACCTCTTCGAGGACATGCTCTCCGCCATCCGGGGCGCACGCCACCGGGTCCTCTTCGAGTCCTACATCGTCAAGTCCGACGTGGTGGGGCAGGAGTTCAAGGCCGCGCTGATCGAGGCGGCCGAACGCGGCGTCGAGGTGTACGTCATCTACGACGGCTTCGCCAACCTCGTCGTGCCGCGCTCCTTCTTCCGCTTCCCTCCCTCGGTCCACGTCATGCGCTACCCGGCGTTCCGCCCGGGAGTGCTCCTGCTCAACGTGCGCAAGTCCGGCCGGGATCACCGCAAGATCCTCACGGTGGACGGTGAAACGGGGTTCGTCGGCGGGTTCAACGTCGGCTCCACCTACGCCATCGAGTGGCGCGACACCCACCTCAGGTTGGTCGGCCCGGCGGTGTGGGAGCTGGAGAACGCCTTCGTGGACTTCTGGAACACCAACCGGCGGGCGGACCAGCCCGCGCTGGACGGGCTCGGAGAAGCGGAGTGGGACTCGCGCATCCGGGTCCACCGCAACGTCCCCGAACTCATCATCTACCCCATCCGCGCCATGTTCCTGGAGGCGGTCGACCGGGCCAAGGAGAGAGTGATCTTCACCCAGGCCTACTTCATCCCGGACCGCGAACTCGCCAACGTCCTCGTCGAGGCGGCGGGGCGGGGTGTGGACGTCAACGTGCTCGTGCCCGAGAACTCCAACCACGTCGTCGCCGACTGGATGGCGCGCGGCCGGTACTCCGAACTGCTCCGGGGCGGGGTGCGGCTGTGGCTCTACCAGGACGCCATGGTGCACGCCAAGACCGCCACCGTGGACGGCAGGTGGAGCACGATCGGCACGGCCAACGTCGACCGTCTCAGCCTCACCGGCAACTACGAGATCAACGTCGAGATCTTCGACGAGAGCGTGGCCCGACACCTGGAGAAGGTCTTCGAGACCGACCTCACCAACGCCCGCGAGCTCACCGAGGAGGAGTGGCGGGGGCGCCCGTTCGCGGCCAAGTTCAGCGAGATTGTGCTCGCCCCCTGGCGCGGGTTCCTGTGAGTCCGGTCACCCGTAGGCGCCGTTCCGCGGACGGGACCGCCTCACAGGTCCTTGGGCGACAGGCGGGCGAAGCTTCGGGGGAAGAGCCGTTCCGGCTCCGACCTGCGCGGTCGGGGGCCTCCCCAGTGCTGCGGGCCGGGATGGGGCGCCTTCTTCAGGGCCCCGGAGATCGCTGAGGGAGACCCGCCGCGCTGACGCCCTCCGGCACCTTCGTCGGGTCCGGTCGCGTCGTTCGCGTCCCCCATACGGCCACCCCCGTCCGTGCGCGCGCACGCCCTCGACCTGGTCTTTCCCTGCTTCATGATGGCGTGGGAGGGAGTGCTCCCCGCCGCCCGACACGGGCGGGGAGCCGACTTTCTCACTGAGAAGGAGAGACGTACGGGGACTTGTGGTGATTTGACGGACCCCGGAGACGGGAAAAGCCCCGCGAGCCGCAACCTGGATTGCGAACCACGGGGCTTCCCCAGTCGGTGACTCCGCGACGTTCTCGCAGGTCACGTGATGCGGCCCCAGCAGGATTCGAACCTGCGACACCCGCTTTAGGAGAGCGGTGCTCTATCCCCTGAGCTATGGAGCCATGGGTGATGCCTGGCCCGGACGTTACCCGACCACGGGGGCAAGCCTAACCCAGGATGGGGGTGCCTGGGGTCCCGATTGGCGTTGGGGCGGTGCGGGCGAGGCACTCTACGTGCGCGGCACAGTACGCTGACCTACGATCGGTTGTCCTGGTCGCGGTGTGATGTTGTTCATTTCGCGTGTCGTGATCAGAGTCGCCCGCGTGCTTCGGTCACTCTGGGCGGGCGGGTGCGAGGGAGCACCGCACCCCGACGACCAGGTCTTCTTCCAAAGGCCCGGTGAGACGGCCGGGAGGACGGTGGCCGAC
>NZ_JBEYHA010000080.1:0-16609 GCF_040635075.1 Nocardiopsis sp. NPDC007018 | reverse complement strand
TTTTTTTTTTTAAAATTTATAAACTCTTTGTTTTATTGGGGGGGTTTGGGGGTGGGGTGTTCACTTGCACCCCCCGGGGGGGGGGTGGCCGCGGCCACCCGCCCTCGGTGCGGAAACGTTCTAGGCGCCGACGAACGAACGCAGCGCGGCGGCGCGGTCCGTGCGCTCCCAGGTGAACTCCGGCAGCTCACGGCCGAAGTGACCGTAGGCGGCGGTCCGGGAGTAGATCGGACGCAGCAGGTCCAGGTCGCGCACGATGGCGGCCGGACGCAGGTCGAAGACCTCCTTGACGGCCTTCTCGATCAGCTCCGGCGCGACGCGCTCGGTACCGAAGGTCTCGATGAACACCCCCACCGGGTGGGCCTTGCCGATCGCGTAGGCCACCTGGACCTCGGCGCGCTCGGCCAGCTCGGCGGCGACGATGTTCTTGGCGACCCAACGGGTGGCGTAGGCGCCGGAGCGGTCGACCTTCGACGGGTCCTTGCCCGAGAAGGCGCCACCGCCGTGCCGGGCGTAACCGCCGTAGGTGTCGACGATGATCTTGCGGCCGGTCAGACCGGCGTCACCCATCGGGCCGCCGATCTCGAAGCGGCCGGTCGGGTTGACCAGGAGACGGTAGTCGTCCGAGTCCAGCCCGTAGGCGGCCACCACGGGCTCGATGACGTGCTCCCGGATGTCCGGGGTCAGCATCTCCTCCAGGTTGATGTCCGCGGAGTGCTGGCTGGAGACCACGACGGTGTCGAGGCGGACCGGGGTCTGGCCCTCGTACTCGACCGTGACCTGGGTCTTGCCGTCGGGGCGCAGGTAGGGCACCGTGCCGTTGCGGCGGACCTCGGACAGGCGCTCGGAGAGCGAGTGCGCCAGCTTGATCGGCAGCGGCATGAGCTCGGGGGTCTCGCGGTTGGCGTAACCGAACATCAGGCCCTGGTCGCCCGCGCCCTGTCGGTTGAGGACGTCGTCCTCGTGCTCGACGCGCGCCTCGTAGGCGGTGTCGACGCCCTGGGCGATGTCCGGGGACTGCGCGTCGATGGAGACGTTGACCCCACAGGAGTCACCGTCGAAACCCTTGGCGGACGAGTCGTATCCGATCTGGAGGATCTTCTCGCGCACGATCGCGGGGATGTCGACGTAGGTCTGGGTGGTGACCTCGCCCGCGATGTGGACCTGACCCGTGGTGATCAGCGTCTCGACCGCGACCCGGCTGCCGGGGTCGGTGGCGAGCATCGCATCGAGGATCGCGTCACTGATCTGGTCGGCCATCTTGTCGGGATGGCCTTCGGTGACCGACTCGGAGGTGAAAAGGCGGCGGGACACGTTGCGTGACTCCTTGCAGCGGCTGCTGGCTGACGTGTGTCGGTACGGCAATACCGACCGACGCGGTTGGTTATTGGTCCACTGTAACGGGACTGGTGGGGGCGGATGCGCGGCGACGGGCCTCGTCGGCCGTACGCCGGCACCCGAACGAGTGTGTCGTACTCAGCGGTAGGAATCCAGCGCGCCGGGCGGAAGTTTTACCGACCGGACGGTGTCGGTCGCGGGATCGCGCTGTGCGCCGGGGGTTCCCCCGCGAGGGTGACCCTCATCCCGGAAGCCGTTCGACCACCAGGTCCCACACCCGGTCGGCGAGGTCCTCCTTGGGCCCTGTGGGAATGTCCACGACGCTCCCGTCCGCGCCCAGTACGGTGGCCTGGTTGTCGTCGGTGCCGAAGGCGCGGCCTCCGCCGACCTGGTTGACCACCAGCAGGTCGCAGCCCTTGCGCGCCAACTTGGCGCGGCCGTTGTCGATCACGTCGTCGGTCTCGGCCGCGAAACCCACGATGGTCTGCTCGGCGCTCTCCCGCCCGCGGGACACGACCAGCCCGGCGAGGATGTCCGGGTTCTCCACCAGTTCGATCGGTGCCGGGGCGTCGCCGGACTTCTTGATCTTGGACGCGGCACTGGTGACCGGGCGGAAGTCGGCGACCGCCGCGCTCATCACGACGACGTCGGCGCCGGCGCGCTCCGCCTCCATCGCCTCGGCCAGCTCGACGGCCGACTCCACGCGCACCAGGCGGACCCCCGCGGGGTCGGGCAGGGAGACGTTGGCGGCGACCAGGGTCACGTCGGCCCCCCGGGCGGCCGCGGTGCGCGCCAGCGCGTAGCCCTGGCGGCCCGAGGAGTGGTTGCCCAGGTAGCGGACCGGGTCGATGGCCTCGCGGGTGCCCCCGGCGGAGACGACGACCCGGCGTCCCGCCAGGTCGGCGGGGGCGTCACCGCGTCGGAGCACCAGACGGGCCGCCTCGAACAGTTCGGCCGGGTCGGGCAGGCGGCCCCGTCCGGTGTCGGCGCCGGTGAGGCGGCCCACGGCGGGGTCCAGGACGATCGCGCCGCGCGATCGCAGGGTGGCCACGTTGGCCCGGGTGGCGGGGTGCTCCCACATCTCGGTGTGCATCGCGGGCGCGAACACGACCGGGCAGCGCGCCGTGAGCAGGGTGTTGGTCAGGAGGTCGTCGGCGAGCCCGGCGGCGGCCTTCGCGAGGAGGTTGGCGGTGGCCGGTGCGACGAACACGAGGTCCGCCGCCTGGCCGATGCGCACGTGCGGGACCTCGTGCACACCGTCCCACACGCCCGTGACGACGGGCTGACCGGAGAGGGCGGCCCAGGTGGGCTCGCCGACGAAGCGCAGGGCGTCGGCGGTGGGGACCACCCGGACGCGGTGGCCGGACTCGGTCAGTCGGCGCAGCAGTTCGCACGCCTTGTAGGCGGCGATGCCCCCGCCGACGCCGAGGACCACCTGGGGAACGGATTCTGTGTCACTCACACATGGAGTTCTACCAGGACGCGCCCGCCGCACGCCCCGTGCGGGGGTGCGACGGGCGCGGCAGGTGCCCCCGAGGGGGCGTGCCCGTGCGGGGCGTGGTTCAGTTGCCCTCGTACGGCTCGGCGGTGAGCAGGCCGGAGCGGACCTCGCGCAGGGCGATGGACAGGGACTTCTCCTGCACCTGGGTCTCGACGAGCGGACCGACGTACTCGAGCAGGCCCTCGCCCAGCTGCGCGTAGTAGGCGTTGATCTGACGGGCCCGCTTCGAGGCCATGGTGACCAGGCTGTACTTGCTGTCGACGCACTCCAGCAGGTCGTCGATCGGCGGGTTGGTGATGCCTTCGGCGACGGGCTCGGTACCAGCCACTTCGTTACCCCCAGGGACGGTCTCCGGCTCGTCGGAAGCCGTGACGTTGGTTGGACGGAAAGGTTCTAGAGGCCCGGAATGGGGCGGATGCGGCCGCCGCCGGTGGTCGGCGCGGCCCGATTCGCACCCGCTATCACACCTTGGGCGCTGTCATCAACGCTAGCAGCTCGTCGCACACATCCTGCACGGACGTGTTGACGAGGGTGGTGTCGAACTCCTTCTCGGCGGCGAGCTCGACCTTGGCGACCTCCAGGCGGCGCTGGATCACCTCGTCGGACTCGGTGCCGCGACCGGTCAGCCGACGGACCAGCTCCTCCCAGGAGGGCGGGGCGAGGAAGACGTGCAGGGCGTCGTCCATGGACTCGCGCACCTGGCGGGCGCCCTGGAGCTCGATCTCCAGGAGCACGGGCACCCCTTCGCTGAGGCGTTCCTCGACGGGGCCGCGCGGGGTGCCGTAGCGGTTGCCCGCGAACTGGGCCCACTCCAGGAGCTGGTCCTCGGAGACGAGGCGGTCGAACTCCTCGTTGGTGACGAAGTGGTACTGGACCCCGTCGCGCTCCCCCGGGCGGGGCTTGCGTGTGGTCACCGACACCGACAGCCACACGTCGGGGTTGACCCGGCGCAGGTGGGCGACGACCGTGCTCTTTCCCACGCCGGAGGGCCCGGACAGGACGGTCAGCCGTTTCTCGGCCGGTCGGGACTGGTCTGCGGTCTGCGCGGGCATGTGAGTAATCAGGCTTCCATTCGGCTCTCCGCCACGCGGTGGGCCGTGGGCCTCGTGAGCGCTGCCTGGGCCGGACCCGGTAGGTCCGGCGCGCACCGCGCGGGCGGCTCGTGCTGGCGCGCGGGCGCGCAGCGTACGGTCGCGGGAAGCTCCCTTTATATCACCGAGCCACGGTGGGGCGGACGGGGTGTGACCTGGGGTCCACCCGCCCGCCCACCGTGGCGTCGAGCTGTTGCTCACCGCGTGCCGTGTCCACTGGTGCGGCGGCTCCGAGCGACTGTGGGGGACGCGTCGGGGGCGGTGCTGGCCGGTGTCGCCACCGGACCGGTGTTACTTGGTGAGGTCGCCGAACTCGCTCTCCAGGGCGGCACGCTGGTTGGTGCCCAGGCCCCGGACACGGCGCGACTCAGCGATGTTGAGCCGCTCCATGATCTGCTTGGCGCGCACCTTGCCGACACCGGGGAGGGATTCCAGCAGAGCCGAAACCTTCATCTTGCCGATGACGTCGTCCTTGAGGCCGTTGGAGAGGACCTCGGACAGCGAGATGCCGCCGTTCTTGAGCTTGTTCTTGACCTCCGCACGCTCTTTTCTGGCCTTGGCGGCCTTCTCAAGAGCCGCACTGCGCTGCTCGGGTGTGAGGGGAGGAAGGGCCACGCCGGGTCACCTCGGTTTTCTACTCGTTTGTAGAGGGCGGACGCCTGCGCAAGTTAGTAGGTCTGACCCCTGTTAGGCAACGTAAAGTGCCCTTTCAAGGGCTATTTCATCGAAGGAACTACTCAGAGTGACTGCTCAATTGCGGGCGGGCACGAAAATCAGGACTTTGGTCCCGATTGGCGAACTGGGGAAGCGCACCACCTGCGCAGGTCACCCTGCGGTGACTCGGGTCACTCTTCGCCATGGATTCCTGGTTTCGGACACGCCTAATTGGTGACGTTCCGTGACCCACAACTGTGAGTGATGGGGCAGATGCGACAAATGAGACTGTGCCCATCCCCACCCCCGCCGGGTCCGCGCAGCCCACGGGCGCCCGGGCCCGGCGTCGGGGTTTCAGACACCGGCACCCGCCCTGCGCACCGCGGCCGCGATGGAGGCCGCCGCCGCGCCCGGGTCGGGGGCACGGGTGATGGGCCGGCCGATGACCAGGAGGTCGGCGCCCGCCTCGATCGCCGCCTCCGGAGTGGCGACCCGCGACTGGTCCCCGAGGTCCGCGCCGGCCGGACGCACGCCCGGGGTGATCAGGGTGACGTCCGGTCCCATCTCGGCACGGACCAACGCGACCTCCTGGGGCGAGCACACCAGTGCGCGGGCGCCCGCGCCCACAGCCAGCACCGCCAGGCGACGCACCGCGTCCCGCGACGGCCCGAGCAGCCCCACCCGCTCCAGGTCCGCCTCGTCCATGGAGGTGAGCACCGTGACCGCGGCGATCTTCGTGTCCGGCGCGGCCTCGACCGCCGCGCGGACCATGTCCGCTCCCCCGGACGCGTGCACGGTCAGGATCGTGGGACGCAGACCCGCGACCGAGCGGGCGGCCCCGGCGACCGTCGCCGGGATGTCGTGCAGCTTCAGGTCGAGGAAGACGCCGACCCGGTTGGCGCCGCGCACGGCGCTGATCACGTCGGGGCCGTACCGCAGGTACAGCTCCAGGCCCACCTTGACCGTGCTCACGTGCGGCGCGACCGCGGAGGCCCAGGTGGCCGCCGTCTCGATCTCGTTGGCGTCGATCGCGACGGCGATGGGCGCTGAGGGCGCGGTCATGTCGGTTTCTCCAATCGTGTGCCACCGGCGCCGGGCCGGTGCCGGAAAGTCATCCGTTCGTGCCTTACGTCCGTACTTACGCCTGTGCTTACACACGCACCGGCCGATGCACGTTCGCTGTCATGTGCACACCACCATGGTGTGCGGTTCCCCGGATCGCGCGCTTCATGCGCCCAACCCGCGTCACTTCCCCGTAACGGCCGCTCAAACGGACGTAGGCGCACGTTCTCCGCGAACCCACCCACGCATCCCCGCCGCACGCGTTCGGCCACACAGAGCCATCTCACGCCCGTTCAGGCCGGTCACGGCCCCTACGGGTGCGTGAACGGGCGGTCACACACCCGTACCGGGGCGGTGGGCGGCCCCCACCACGTCCGAGGCCCTGGACACTCCCCGCGCCTCCAACGCCTCGGTGAACTCGCGCAGCACCCGCGCGCACGCGGACGGGTCGGAGAAGTTCACCGTCCCCACCCCCACCGCGCTGGCCCCCGCCGCCATGAACTCCAGGACGTCGGTTCCGGTGCGTACCCCGCCCACGCCGATGATCGGCACCTCGGGGAAGGCCTCGTGCACGCGGTACACGCACCCCACCGCCAACGGCCGGATCGCGGGGCCGGACAGTCCGCCCATCCCCCCGGCCACCGCCGGTCTCAGCGTCCTGGTGTCCACGCTCATCCCCCGCAGGGTGTTGACCATCGTCAGCCCGTCGGCGCGGGCCGCCACACAGGCACCGGCCAGCTCCACCACGTCGGAGACGTCGGCGGCGAGTTTGGCCAGGACGGGCACGTCCGAGCGCGCGTGCGAGCGCACCGTCTGGACCACCGTCGCGGCCTGGGCCGCGTCGTCGGCGAAGTGGCGCCCCGCCGGGTCGGCCGGGTCGGGACAGGACAGGTTCACCTCGATGGCGCCCACCCCCTCCGCCTCGGAGACCCGCCGAGCCAGCTCGCCGAACTCCGCCACGCCCGATCCCGCGATGGACACGATGGCCCGGCCTCCGCGCGAGAGCAGCCACGGCAGGTCGCGCTGGAGGAACACGTCCACCCCCGGGCCCTGCATGCCCGTGGTGCTGAGCATCCCGCTGGGAGTCTCCGCCATGCGCGGCGCGGGACGCCCCGCGCGCGGCTCCAACATCAACGACTTGGTGGTGACCGCGCCGATCTCCCCGATGTCGAAGAACTGCGACAGTTCACGCCCCGAACCCGCGCACCCGGCGGCGGTGACCACCGGGTTCGGGAGTCGCAGGGCGCCCAGCCTGGTCCTGAGGTCTGCGTTCACTGGCCTTCGCTCGCTCGTGGCCCCGGCGGCGGCTCCGCCCCGGGTCCTGTCGTGGCTCTGATGTGTCAGGCGATGTCGCGGGCCGACTCCACCGCGCGGGCGGAGCCGGACCCCTTCCACCCCGGGGCGCCCAGGGCGTCGAAGGGGATGGTGCCGACGTCGTCGAAGCGCACCTGCTCGCCCCGGAACACGGGGCCGTCCACGCAGGAGCGCACCATCCGGGTGATGCCGTCCTCCCCCACCACCGGGATCACGCAGGTCATGCAGATCCCGATCCCGCACGCCATGGTCTCCTCGACCGCGACCTGCACGGGGACCCCGTGGTTGCCGGCCACCTGGGTGACAGCCCTCAGCATCGGCATGGGACCGCAGGCGTACACCGCGTCCGAGCGGGCCTCCTCGATCACGCCGCCCAGGACGTCGGTGACCCTGCCCCGCGTACCGAACGAGCCGTCGTCGGTGGTGAAGGTCGCCGTCTCGGCGACCCGCCGGGCGGTGATGGCGCTGAACACCCGGTCGGAGGAGGCCGCCCCCAGCACGAAGTCGACCCGGCAGCCGCGCCTGCGCAGCGACTGCGCGAGCGGGAACAGCGGCGCGCTCCCGGACCCCCCGCCCACGAGCACGCAGTTGACCGGGTCGCGGGGCAGCGGGAAGGGGCGCCCGAGCGGACCGACCACGTCGAGCAGGTCCCGTGATCTTCGCTCGGCCAGCCAGGCCGTGCCGGTGCCGCGCACCGCGAACAGGAACTCGACGGTCCCCCCGTAGTCGGGCTTGACGTCGTGGATCGCGAACGGTCGGCGCAGCAGTGTGCTGGAGTGGTCCCCGCCGACGGCCACCGACACGAACTGCCCGGAGCGGAACCGTTCGGCGATGCCCGGGGCGACGACGGTGATGGCGTAGTAGGCGTCCACCCTGCGCACGTTCAGCACGGGGCACCTGGTCTGCACCGGTCCGTTGTCGCTCATGTCTGGTGGTGGCCTCTCTGGAACTCGCTGATACCGCCCGGGTGTCGCAGGGAGGACGCCCCCCGCGACACCCGGAAGACACAGCCTAGGAGCTCCGGCGGCTCTCCGTGAGCGACTGGGCGTGCTCCTGGAGGGAGCGCACCCCGACGTCTCCGCGGACGCGGGCCTCGATCGCCTGGACGGCGGCGGCCAGTCCCTGCACGGTGGTCACGCTGGGCACCGCGCGGGCGATGGCGGCGGTCCGGATCTCGTACCCGTCCAGACGGGGGCCGGACTGGCCCGCGCTGCCGAACGGGGTGTTGACGATCAGGTCGACGTCACCGTCGTGGATGAGCTGCACGATCGTGGGCTCCCCGTTGGGGCCGGTGCCCGCGCTGTGCTTGCGCACCACGGTGGCGCGCACGCCGTTGCGGCGCAGCACCACGGCGGTCCCCTCGGTGGCCAGGATCTCGAAGCCGAGGTCGGCCAGCCGCTTCACCGGGAAGATCATCGAGCGCTTGTCCCGGTTGGCGACCGAGACGAACACCCTGCCCTGGGTGGGCACGGAGCCGTTGACCGCCAGCTGGGACTTGGCGTAGGCCGGACCGAACCCGGTGTCCAGGCCCATGACCTCGCCGGTGGAGCGCATCTCGGGGCCGAGGATGGTGTCCACGCCCTCGCCCTCCTTGTTGATGAACCGGTTGAAGGGCAGCACGGCCTCCTTCACCGACACCGGGGCGTCGGCGGGCAGGTCGCCGCCGTCGCCCTTGGCGGGCAGCAGACCCTCGGCCCGCAGGTCCGCGATGCTGCTACCCGCCATGACGCGGGCGGCGGCCTTGGCCAGGGGCACGGCTGTGGCCTTGGAGACGAACGGGACCGTGCGGGAGGCGCGCGGGTTGGCCTCCAGGACGTTGAGGACGCCCGAGGCCAGCGCGTACTGGACGTTGAGCAGGCCCCGGACCCCGGTGCCGCGCGCGATGGCCTCGGTGGAGTAGCGGATGCGCTCGATGTCCTCGCTGCCCAGGGTGATCGAGGGCAGGGTGCACGCCGAGTCACCGGAGTGGATACCGGCCTCCTCGATGTGCTCCATGACGCCGCCCAGGTACAGGTCGGTCCCGTCGTACAGGGCGTCGACGTCGATCTCGATGGCGTCGTCGAGGAAGCGGTCGATCAGGACCGGGTGCTCCGGGCTGACCTCGGCGTTGCGCTCGATGTAGTCGGCGAGCATCCGCTCGCTGTAGACGATCTCCATGCCCCGGCCGCCCAGCACGTAGGACGGGCGGACCATGACGGGGTAGCCGATCTCGTCGGCGGCCGCCTTGGCCTGCTCGAAGGAGTAGGCCGTGCCGTACTTGGGCGCGGGCAGTCCGGCGTCGGCCAGGACCTTGCCGAACTCGCCGCGGTCCTCGGCCAGGTCGATGGCCTCGGGGCTGGTGCCGATGATGGGCACGCCCGCGTCCTTGAGTCGGCGGGCCAGGCCGAGCGGGGTCTGGCCGCCCAGCTGGACGATGACGCCGACGACCGGCCCGGCGGCCTGCTCGGCCCGCACGACCTCCAGGACGTCCTCCAGGGTGAGCGGCTCGAAGTACAGCCGGTCGCTGGTGTCGTAGTCGGTGGAGACGGTCTCGGGGTTGCAGTTGACCATGACCGTCTCGAACCCGGCGTCGGAGAGCGCGAAGGAGGCGTGGACGCAGGAGTAGTCGAACTCCACGCCCTGACCGATCCGGTTGGGTCCCGATCCCAGGATGATGATCTTGGGCCGGTCGCCGGTGGGGACCTCGGTCTCCTCGTCGTAGCTGGAGTACAGGTACGGGGTCTCGGCCTTGAACTCGGCGGCGCAGGTGTCCACGGTCAGGTAGACGGGGTGGATGCCCAGGGCGTGCCGGAGTTCGCGGACGACGTCCTCGTGCCGACCGGTGATCTCACCGATCTGGACGTCGGAGAAGCCGAGTCCCTTGGCCTCGCGGAGCAGGGCGGCGTCGAGCTTGGGGGCGTCGGCCAGGACACGGGCCGTCTCCTCCAGGCGCAGCATCTGGTCGAGGAACCAGGGGTCGATCTTCGTGGCCTCGTGCAGCTCCTCGACGGTGGCACCGGCGCGGAAGGCCTGCTGGACCTGGCGGAGGCGGTGCTCGGTGGGCTGGGCGGAGCGGCGCAGGAGGTCGTCCTTGTCACCGGGCTCCCCGGCCCAGGTCAGGCCGACGCCGGCCTTCTCCAGGGAGCGCATGGCCTTCTGGAGCGCCTCGGGGAAGGAGCGGCCGATGGCCATGGCCTCGCCCACCGACTTCATGGTGGTGGTGAGGGTGGGGTCGGCGCCGGGGAACTTCTCGAAGGCGAAGCGGGGGACCTTGACGACCACGTAGTCGAGCGTGGGCTCGAAGCTGGCCGGGGTCTCCTTGGTGATGTCGTTGGGGATCTCGTCCAGCGTGTAGCCGACGGCGAGCTTGGCGGCGATCTTGGCGATCGGGAAGCCGGTGGCCTTGGAGGCCAGCGCCGAGGAACGGGACACGCGCGGGTTCATCTCGATGACGATGACCCGGCCGGTGGTGGGGTGGACGGCGAACTGGATGTTGCAGCCGCCGGTGTCCACACCGACCTCGCGGATGACCGCGATGCCGATGTCGCGGAGCTTTTGGTACTCGCGGTCGGTGAGGGTCATGGCCGGGGCCACGGTGATGGAGTCACCGGTGTGCACGCCCATGGGGTCGAGGTTCTCGATGGAGCACACGACCACGACGTTGTCGTTGGTGTCGCGCATCAGCTCCAGCTCGTACTCCTTCCAGCCGAGAATGGACTCCTCCAGGAGCACCTCGGTGGTCGGGGAGAGCGCCAGGCCCTGACCGGCGATGCGGCGGAGCTCGTGCTCGTCGTGGGCGAAGCCCGAACCGGCGCCGCCCATGGTGAAGGACGGGCGCACGACGACGGGGTACTGGAGCTCCTCGGCCGCGTCCAGGCACTCCTGGAGGGTGTGGCAGATGCGCGAGCGGGCGGACTCGCCGCCGATGCGCTCGACGATCCCCTTGAAGACCTCGCGGTCCTCGCCGGACTGGATGGCGTCGATGTTGGCGCCGATCAGCTCGACGTCGTACTTGGCCAGGATTCCGGCCTCGTGCAGGTCGACGGCGGCGTTCAGGGCGGTTTGCCCGCCCAGCGTCGGCAGGAGCGCGTCGGGGCGCTCCTTGGCGATGATCTTCTCGATCATCTCGGGGGTGATCGGCTCGACGTACGTGGCGTCGGCGATCTCCGGGTCGGTCATGATCGTGGCCGGGTTGGAGTTGACCAGGATGACCCGCAGGCCCTCGGCCCGCAGGACACGGCAGGCCTGGGTACCCGAGTAGTCGAACTCGGCCGCCTGCCCGATCACGATCGGGCCGGAGCCGATCACGAGGACGGATGAAAGGTCACTACGGCGCGGCATGCTCTGTTCCTCTTACTACTTGGCAGCCGGTGCGGGCTGGGCGGACATCAGGTCGACGAACTCGTCGAAGAGCTCGGCCGCGTCGTGGGGGCCCGCGGCGGCCTCCGGGTGGAACTGGACGCTGAACACGGGGCGGTCCAGCAGCCGCAGGCCCTCGACGACCTGGTCGTTGAGGCCGACGTGGCTGACCTCGGCCCGGCCGTAGGGGGTGTCGAAGGGCGTGTCGAGCGGGGCGTCCACGGCGAAGCCGTGGTTCTGGCTGGTGATCGCCACCCTCCTGGTCCGGGTGTCGATGACCGGCTGGTTGACGCCCCGGTGGCCGAAGGGCAGCTTGTAGGTGCCCAGGCCCAGGGAACGGCCCAGGATCTGGTTGCCGAAGCAGATGCCGAAGAGCGGCTTGCCGGCGTCCAGGACTCCGCGCATCGCCTCGACCGAGCGGTCGGCGGTGGCGGGGTCGCCGGGGCCGTTGCTGAAGAAGACGCCGTCGGGGTCGAGCGCGAGGATGTCCTGGGCGGTGGCGCCGGCGGGCAGGACGGTCACCCTGCACCCGCGCTCGGCCAGCCGCTGCGGGGTCATGGCCTTGATCCCGAGGTCGACGGCGGCGACGTGGAACCGGGTCGGGACGCCCTCGGGAGGCAGGACCTCGTAGGCGGAGTCGGTGCTGACCTCGGCGGCCAGGTCGGAACCGGCCATGCGGGGCTGCTCCAGGACGCGGGCGAGCAGCGCCTTCGGGTCGGTCTCGACACTGCTGACCGCCGCGCGCATGGCGCCCCGGTCGCGCAGGTGGCGGGTGAGGGCGCGGGTGCCGGTCAGCGCGATGCCGACCACTCCCTGACGGCGCAGCTCCTCGTCGAGGGTGCGCTCGGCCCGCCAGTTGGAGGGGATGCGCGCGGGCTCGCGGACGACGTAGCCCGCCACCCAGATCCGGCCGGACTCGGGGTCGTCGTCGTTGACCCCGGTGTTGCCGATGTGCGGGGCGGTCATCGCCACGATCTGACGGTGGTACGAGGGGTCGGTGAGGGTCTCCTGGTATCCGGTCATCCCGGTGTTGAAGACGGCCTCCCCGAAGGTCTCGCCGGTGGCGCCGAAGGAGCGACCGTGGAACACACGACCGTCCTCAAGCACCAGGATCGCCGGACCGCCGGTCTCCTCGGACACGTTCTCCCCCTCTTCCGCTCCAGGTCGGACCTGGGCGCTCACTGCGTTCTGAGTGCTCAATTGATCTTCCCCTCCAGGACCGTGGGCACGCCGCGCAGGAAGGTGGCGCGGACCCGGCCGGGCAGGGTCATGCCCCGGAAGGGGGTGTTGTCGCTCTTGGTGACCATGGCCGCGCCGTCGACCGCGACCGGGGCCGCGGGGTCGTACAGGACGACGTTGGCGGGCTCGCCCTCGGCCAGGCCCCGGCCGTGGTCGTCGACCCGGCCGATGCGGGCGGGGGCGGCGGACATGCGGTCGGCGACCTCGGCCCAGGTGAGCAGGCCGGTGTCGACCATGGTGTGCTGCACGACCGCCAACGCGGTCTCCAGGCCGACCATTCCCATGGCGGCGTTGGACCACTCGGTCTCCTTCGCCTCCTTGGGGTGGGGCGCGTGGTCGGTGGCGACGATGTCGATCGTGCCGTCCGCCAGCCCCTCCCGCAGCGCCTGGACGTCCTCGGCGGTGCGCAGCGGCGGGTTGACCTTGTAGATCGGGTCGTAGCCCTCCACCAGGTCGTCGGTGAGGAGCAGGTGGTGCGGGGTGACCTCGGCGGTGACGTCGCAGCCGCGCGCCTTGGCCCAGCGGATGATGTCCACCGATCCCCGGGTGGAGACGTGGCACACGTGCAGGCGCGAGCCGACGTGCTGGGCGAGCAGGCAGTCACGGGCGATGATCGCCTCCTCGGCGACCGCGGGCCAGCCGGGCAGGCCGAGTCGGTCGGAGACGCGGCCCTCGTTCATCTGTGCGCCCTCGGTGAGGCGCGGCTCCTGGGCGTGCTGGGCGACGACGCCGTCGAAGGCCTTGACGTACTCCAGGGCGCGGCGCATGAGCAGGGCGTCCGACACGCAGATGCCGTCGTCGGAGAAGACCCGGACCCGGGCGGCGGAGTCGGCCATGGCGCCGATCTCGGAGAGCCGCTCCCCGGCGAGGCCGACGGTGACCGCGCCGACGGGGCGCACGTCGCAGTACCCGGCCTCGCGGCCCAGGCGCCAGACCTGCTCGACGACGCCGGCGGTGTCGGCGACGGGGTCGGTGTTGGCCATGGCGTGCACGGAGGTGTAGCCGCCCATGGCGGCGGAGCGGGAGCCCGTGGCGACGGTCTCGGCGTCCTCGCGTCCGGGCTCGCGCAGGTGGGTGTGGAGGTCCACGAGGCCGGGGAGGGCGACCAGGCCGGTGGCGTCCACGACGTGGGCGTCCTCGGGGGCCTCCAGGTCCGGGCCGATCGCGGCGATCCGGCCGTCGGAGAACAGCAGGTCGACGGGGTCGCCACCGAGCGGTCGGGCGCCCCTGATCAGGTACGGTCCGGTGTTTTCGGGCATGAAGGTGTCGGCTTTCTCGTGTTTCGTGAGGTTCGTGGGGCCGCCTGGGCGGGGCCTCGGACGCGGCGGGCTCGCTCGTGCGGCTCTCGCGCGTCCGGGCGCCGTTCCTCTAGGAGCCGCCGAGGAGCAGGTAGAGCACGGCCATGCGCAGGCTGACGCCGTTGGCGACCTGCTCTGTGACGGTGCAGCGCGGGGAGTCGGCGACCTCGGCGGAGATCTCCATGCCCCGGACCATCGGGCCGGGGTGCATGACGATCGCGTCGGAGGGCATCCGCCCCAGGCGCTCGCCGTCGAGCCCGTAGTTGCGGCTGTACTCGCGTACGGAGGGGAAGAACGAGTCGCGCATGCGCTCGGCCTGGACCCGCAGCATCATGACCACGTCGGACTTGGGCAGGACGTCGTCGAGGTCGTAGGAGACCTCGCACGGCCAGGTGTGTACCGAGACCGGCAGCAGGGTGGGCGGCGCGACCAGGGTGACGTGCGCGCCCAGGGTGGTGAGCAGCAGCACGTTGGAGCGGGCGACCCGGCTGTGCAGGATGTCGCCGACCACGGCCACGCGCAGGCCGTCGAGACGGCCCATGCGGTCGCGCATGGTGTAGGCGTCCAACAGGGCCTGGGTGGGGTGCTCGTGGGTGCCGTCGCCGGCGTTGAGCACGGAGCCGTCGACCCAGTGCGAGAGGCGGTGGGGTGCTCCGGAGGCGCCGTGCCGGATGACGACGGCGTCGGCTCCCATCGCCTGGAGGGTGAGCGCGGTGTCCTTGAGGCTCTCGCCCTTGGAGACGCTGGAGCCCTTGGCCGAGAAGTTGATGACGTCGGCGGACAGGCGCTTGGCGGCCAGTTCGAAGGAGGTGCGGGTGCGGGTGGAGTCCTCGTAGAAGAGGTTGACCACGGTGCGTCCGCGCAGGGTGGGGAGCTTCTTGACGGAGCGGTCCCCCACCTGGGCCAGCTCGGCGGCGGTGTCGAGGACGAGCGTGGCCTCGTCGCGGCTGAGGTCTCCCGCGGAGAGCAGGTGGCGCATCAGGCGTCCCCTTCCTGGGTGTCGGCGGGGGACGCGGTGCCCGAGCGCGGCTTCGAGGGGCCGAGGAGCACGGCGTCCTGGCCGTCGGTCTCGTCGAGCAGGACCGTGACGCTCTCGCGCAGGGAGGTGGGCAGGTTCTTGCCCACGTAGTCGGCGCGGATGGGGAGTTCGCGGTGGCCACGGTCGACGAGGACGGCGAGCTGCACGGCGCGGGGGCGACCGAGGTCGCCGAGGGCGTCGAGGGCGGCGCGGACGGTGCGGCCGGAGAAGAGGACGTCGTCGACGAGGACGACCACGCGGTCGTCGAGCCCGCTGGCGGGGATCTCGGTCCGGCCCAGAGCGCGGGCGGGCGCCAGGTGCAGGTCGTCGCGGTACATCGTGATGTCGAGCGAGCCGTGGGGGACGCTGAGGTCCTCGACGCGCTCGATGCGGCGGGCCAGGCGTTCGGCCAGCGGTACGCCGCGTGAGGGGATGCCCAGGAGGGTGATGTGTTCACCGCCCTTGGTGCGTTCGAGCACCTCGTGGGCGATCCGGGTCAGGGCCCGGTTGATCTCGTTGCCGTCCAGGACGGCCCTGGTGCCTTCGGGGACCTCGGGGGTCTCCGGCACCTCGGGTGAGGGAGCCGGAACCGCTGGCCCCGCGTCACCTCTGGTGGGTTTTCGCGCACGCAAAGTAGTGACCCCTTCCCTGCCTCACAGAACAGGTCGTTAAAGGATGTCGATCGGGGCCACGCTACCAGCGCGGACGAAGGGCCCTCCGGGCGCGTTCCACACCCCGAGACCGTCAATGTGATGCTGGTCACAAAGACCCCCGCCGTTTGCCCAGCTAAGAGTATCCGTATCATGACACTCCGGATTTGCACACCATTCGGACGAAACACGAAATTCCCTGTAGGGGCGGGCTTTCCGACCTCCGATCGCGCCCCGCTCGCCCGCACTCCTCCCAAAATGAGAGGCGTCTCACCTACGCACGGTTTGGCCACTGATTAGTCGCGTTTCACACCAACGGCTTGACCTGGACACCAGCACCCCTCTACCGTCACTGTCTGTAACCACTACCGGGTGGGGTTGCACCCCGTGACCATCCGCTGGACCGCTCAGGCGGCCCGCCGAGTACGAGCGGACGTCTCCCCACTCACGCCAGCCACCGTCACGGCCGGGAGCGACAAGAAGATGCCATCCGAATACGCCAAGTCCCTCGGTGCGCGACTGCGTGCCATCCGCACCCAGCAGGGCCTGTCCCTGCACGGGGTGGAGGAGAAGTCCCACGGACGCTGGAAGGCCGTCGTGGTGGGCTCCTACGAGCGCGGTGACCGCGCCGTCACCGTGCAGAAGCTGGCCGAGCTGGCCGACTTCTACGGGGTGCCGATGTCGGAGCTGCTGCCCGGCGGCGCCGCGCCCACGCCCCTGGGTCCCACACCCAAGCTGGTCATCGACCTGGAGCGTATGCAGCAGCTCCCGCAGGAGAAGGCCGGGCCGCTCTCCCGCTACGTCGCCACCATCCAGAGCCAGCGGGGCGACTACAACGGGCGGGTGCTGTCCATCCGCCAGGAGGACCTGCGCTCACTCGCGGTCATCTACGACAAGTCGCCGGGCGACCTGACCGAGGAGCTCATCAACTGGGGCGTCCTCGACCCCGAGGCCCGTCGGGCCGTCGACGCCTTCTAGGAGACGCGACCGGCGGGACCTCCCGAACGGGAGCCCGGAGCCTGGACCCGGACGAGGCCGCGGCCCGCAACGCCGAGGTGGTACGCAACGCCCGCGCCGCCGCCGGGGACCGTCCCCTGGTCTTCGCC
>NZ_JBEYHA010000079.1:0-17271 GCF_040635075.1 Nocardiopsis sp. NPDC007018 | reverse complement strand
CAGCGTGTAGGGGCCCACGTACACCAGGACCACGGCGGTGACGGCGCCGACCCCGGTCATCCACACCGCGTGCGGGCGGCGCCGTGGCCACGGGACCGGGCGGCCGAGGGGGTCAGACGCCCAGTTCCCTCTTGATCCGGTCCACGTGGCCCGTGGCCTTCACGTTGTAGAACGCCTTCTGGACCCTGCCGTCGGCGCCCACGATGACGGTGGAGCGGATGACGCCCTGGACGACGCGGCCGTAGTTCTTCTTCTCCCCGAAGGCCCCGTAGGCGCGCAGGGTGTCCTTCTCGGGGTCGCCCACCAGGGTGAACGTCAGGCTCTCCTGTCGGCGGAACTCGGCGAGCTTCTCGGGCTCGTCCGGGGAGACGCCCAGCACGGTGAAGCCCGCGGCGGCGAACTCGGCGACGTTGTCGCGGAAGTCGCAGGCCTGCGTGGTGCACCCGGGCGTCATGGCGGCCGGGTAGAAGTACAGGACGACGCTCTTGCCGGTGTCGGCGAGGACCTTGCTCAGGGTGACGGGCTGGCCGTCGGCGTCGCTGAGGGTGAAGTCGGGGGCCTGGTCGCCGGGCTCGAGGCGGATGGGTTCGCTCACGTTGTGTCTTCCTGTCTACTGCTGGCGGTCCGCGTTCGGCGGTCCGCTCCGTTTCACGCCTCACAGTACGAGATGCGCCCGCACGGCGGGAGAGCCGGTCCGTCGCCCCAGGTCGTCGGCGCGCGGGGACTTCGGTTGCGATTCCGGTTCGGTTCATCCGCTTTGGGATCGACCAACGATTCGATCACCTATTGTGGGCCGTGTGCTATAGGTTGGCCGTCCTCTGGGACGTGGCGCAGCGTGCGCGGGCCGCCCGCGACCCGGTCGCGCGTCCGGCGGCCACGGACCGGGCACATCCGCTTCGCTTTGGGAGTAGTTCGTCACGATGCCTGGATACACACTCGACGAGGTCAGGGCTCGTACCCTCAAGGAGCGCGACTCCTGGTTGACGGTGTACCTGGCCGACCCGGTCGCGGTCCGGCTCGTGCGTGTGGTCGCGAACCGTACCTCGGTCACCCCCAACCAGCTCACCGTCGTCGCCCTCTTCCTCGGACTGGGCGCGGCCGTCTGCTTCGCGTTCGGCTACTGGCAGCTGCTGCTCCTGGGCGCGGCGCTGTACTACGTGTGCTTCCTCGTGGACTGCGCGGACGGCAAGCTCGCCCGCCTCACCGGTTCGGAGTCGCTGTTCGGCGCGTGGATGGACTACGTCTCGGACCGGTTCCGGGTCCTGGTGTGCGTGGTCGCGCTCATGGGCGGCCAGTACCGGGAGACCGGGCACGTGGCCTTCGTCTGGCTCGCGCTGGCCGTGGTCTTCCTCGACATGCTGCGCTACCTGAACGCGCTCCAGGTGTACAAGGTCCGCCGGGAGATGCGCTCGCACCTGGCGGCGGCGCTGGAGCGGGCCCGCGCCACCCTGTCCATGCTCGAGCCGGAGGGCGACGCCACGGGCAGCGCGACCGGCGGCGGTGGCCGCACCATGAGCGACGGCGGCGAGCAGGCGGTGCTGCGGCACGGTATCGGCGTGCTGGAGCAGATCCTGCGCAGCCAGAACGAGCGCGAGGCCCGCAACCAGCGAACGGCGGGCAAACAGCCCGACCTCACCCTGCCCAAGGTGGACCTGCACCAGGAGTTCCGTACACGTTTCCCCTGGTACCAGCGGTTCTGGTCGGCGCTCAACGCCCGCCGGGTCCGTACCCACCTGGTGGGCGGGATCGAGTTCCAGATGGCGGTCTTCGTGGTGGCGCCGGTCGCGGCCGTGCTCGTCGGCCCGCCGGTGATCGGCTGGATCACGGCGTTCGTCGGCGTTTTGCTGCTCGCCTTCGAGATCGCCATCATCTATAAACTGTGGTTGTCCACGCGGGACTTCTTCCGCGTGGTCGACGGAATCGATGGCGCCCTGAGATTCTCCGGTCCGTCCGACGGCGCGGAGGAACAGGGTCGGGACACCGGCTCGGACTCGGACTCTCAGACGACCGCGCGCCAGTGAAGAGAGGCACCCTATGACGGGACACGAGACCGAACCGCGCCAGACCCCCGCCCAGATCCAGGCCGAGATCACCCGTGAGCAGCGTCGGCTCGCCGAGACTCTGGAGGAGCTCGGGGTCCAGGCCCACCCGGCCAACATCGCGCGGCGCCAGATCGACAGGGCCAAGGACCGGGGTACCCGAATCCTCGACGAGGCGCGTGCCCTCGTGTTCGGCGGCGGCGCCGTGCGCGTGGAAAGCCACCTCGTGCGGCCCGAGGAGGGCAGCATCGTGCTCAAGGGCGACGACAAGGTGGTGACCACCTACCAGTCGCGGGGCCAGCTGCCGCCCGAGGCGTTCATCCTCATGGCCGGCGTGGGTGCGGTCGTCGCCGTGGGCGTCGTCGCCTGGGCGGTCCGGCGCAGGCGCCGATAGGCCGTCGTCCACCCGAGCGGAACCGGGGCCCGTGCGAGAGCTCGCACGGGCCCCGCCGTCGTCTTCCGGGGTTCAGAGGAAGGCGCGGCCCTCGCCCCGGTAGGTGGGGACGGCCCCCTCGTAGGTGCCGGTGTCGGAGTCGATGAGGTGGAGGGTGTCGAAGCGTTCGCACAGCTCCCCGGCCTTGGCGTGGCGCATCCACACGCGGTCGCCCACACGGAGCCCGCGCGCCGCGTCGCCGATCAGCGGTGTCTGGACCTCGCCCGCTCCTTCGGCGGAGCTGTAGGAGAGGCCCTCGGGCAGGTACGGCACGGGCGGCCGGTGGGCGTCCGCGGGCCCGGACGCCGGGTAGCCGCCGCCCAGGACGGTGGCCACGTTCGGGGCCGGGCGGCGTACGACCGGCAGGGCGAACAGGGCGGCGGGGCGGCCTCGGAAGGACCGGTACTGGTCGAACAGGTGCGGTTGGTAGAGCCCGGACCCGGCGGCCAGTTCGGTGACCGCGCGTTCGCGACCGGTGGTGTGCAGGCTTCCGGTGCCGCCCCCGTTGACGAAGCGGACGTCGGCGACCTCGCGGACGGCGCGGGTGATGGCCGCTCTACGTCTGGCCAGCTCGATCGCGGAGCGGCGCTGCACGGTGCGCAGGACGCGCCCGTACAGGGGGCGTCCGGGGGGCGCGTCGCCCACTCCGGCGATCTGCCCCTCATAGGCCATGAGGCCGTCCAGTTCCAGCTCGGGGTAGCGGACGACGGCACGGGCCAGCGCCGCCGCCTGCGCCGGGGTGCGGACGGGGGAGCGGTAGGCGCCCACGCGCAGGGCGGAGCCGAGCGGCTGCCAACTGGTGTCGATGTCGAGGCAGACCCGGATCGGGGGAGCGTCGCGGGCGCGGTCGGCACGGGCGACGGCGGCGCGGATGAGGTCGAGGTGGGCGGGTTCGTCGACCATGAGGGTGATGACGCGCGACGCCGCGGGTGAGGCGGCCAGCTCGGCGAGGGCGTCGGTGTCGGCCGTGGGGTAGGCGACCAGGATGTCGTCGCTGAGGGGGCGGGTGTCGGCGGTGGCCAGCCACAGCGCCTCGGGGAGGGTGAAGGCCATGACGCCCGCGTACCCGGGCAGGTCCAGGGCGGTGCGCAGCAGGGCCCGGGAGCGCACGGACTTGCTGGCCACCCGGACGGGGCGGCCGTGGGCCCGGCGGGTCAGGTCGGCGGCGTTGGCGCGGAAGGCGGCCAGGTCGACCATGGCGAAGGGGGCCTGGATGTCGCGTGTCGCGGCCTCGTACTTCTCACGCAGTCTCGTCATGTTCCTGAGGATGCCAGAACATGAATGTGTTTCATATTGCCTGGAGGTCCGGATTCGGTGCCGCCGGGGTCCGGTCCGGGTGACGCGGGATACCCGGAGAGCGGCGCCGGGGGATGCGCGTGCTGGATATCCTGGGGCGTCACGGCTGATCAGCCGGTCGACCCCGGGAGTTGTTTCCTTTCATGAACGAGCGCGAGTACGTCCTGACCCTCTCCTGCCCCGACAGCCGGGGCATCGTCGCGGCGGTGGCCAACCTGCTGGCCGACCACGGCTGCAACATCACCGAGAGTCAGCAGTACGGCGACCACTTCACCGGCCGTTTCTTCCTCCGGACGCAGTTCGTCGCCGAGGCGGGACCGGCGGGGGCCACCGCGGAGGACACCCTGCGCGGGGCCTTCTCGGCTCTCGCCCACGGGTTCGGCGGCGGTCCCGGCGGCGCGTTCGTGGAGTGGGACCTCCAGGCGCGGGACGTGCGCCCGCGGATGCTCGTGATGGTGTCCCGCTTCGGGCACTGCCTGAACGACCTCCTCTACCGACAGCGCAGCGGCCTGCTGGACATCGACATCGCCGCGGTGGTCTCCAACCACCCGGACCTGGGCTTCCTGGCCGACTCCTACGGTGTGGACTTCCACCACCTGCCGGTCACTCCCGAGACCAAGGGGGAACAGGAGGCGCGCGTCCTGGAGCTGGTCGACCGTTACGACGTGGACCTGGTGGTGCTGGCCCGCTACATGCAGGTGCTCTCGGAGCGGCTGTGCACCAAGATGTCCGGCCGCATCATCAACATCCACCACTCGTTCCTGCCGAGCTTCAAGGGCGCCCGCCCCTATCACCAGGCGCACGCGCGCGGGGTGAAGCTGATCGGCGCCACCGCCCACTACGTCACGGCCGACCTCGACGAGGGGCCGATCATCGAGCAGGAGGTGTCCCGGGTCGACCACACCCACAGCCCGGAACAGCTCACCGCGATCGGCCGGGACCTGGAGTCGGTGGCGCTGGCGCGCGCCGTGAACTGGCACGCCCAGCGTCGGGTTCTGCTCAACGGGGACAAGACGGTCGTCTTCGGGTAGGCGCGGCCCGGCCCGACAGCGCGTGTCGGAACGGGACGACGCGATTTCGGACGTCAGGGGCACCCACGGTGCCCCTGACGTTTTTCTGGCTACCACGGGGTTCCGGAGGTGGCTTTGGGGCAGGGATGGTGTGACCATGACCCGTTCCACCTGCAATTCATGGCTCTAAGTGTCTTGTTGGCTACATAGAGTGCGTATAGGGTGTGATGAGGTCGAAACCGTTCCGGTCGCTCCGGCTTGGAGCGCCGCGGGTTTCGGACCGTCAACCCTGAGCCGTATCGGCTCTGATCGGGGGGAATCCATGGGCAAGCACTTCGACGACGCCGCCGGCAAGGGCAAGGAAGCCTTCGGCAAGGTGACAGGCGACAAGGGCACCGAGGCCGAGGGCAAGGCCGACCAGGCCAAGGCCGGGGCCAAGGACGCCGCGGACAAGGCCAAGGGCAAGGCCGAGGAGCTCAAGGACAAGGCCGAGGGCGCGTTCGAGTCCGCCGAAGAGAAGATCAAGGGCGTCTTCAAGAAGAAGTAGGGGCGTCCAGGACGCTTCGTCGCACTGCGGAGGGGGACCAGTGTCGGACATGAAGACCGATTCGGCGGTACCGAGCGCCCGCGAGGCCAAGGGCGGGCGCGAGAGCGCCAGCAGGAACGAACAGGGCCACACCCAGATCGCCGACGGCGTCGTGGCCAAGATCGCCGGAATGGCGGCACGCGAGATCGGCGGCGTCCACGCCATGGGCGGCGGGGCCGCCCGCATGGTCGGTGCGGTACGCGACGCCGTGAGCGGGGGAAGCTCCTCGGGTTCGGTGGCGCAGGGCGTGTCCGTCGAGGTCGGGGAGCGCCAGGCCGCCGTCGACATCGACCTGGTGGTGGAGTACGGGGCCGCCATCCAGGACCTCGCCACAGCGGTGCGGCGAAACGTCACCCAGGCGGTCGAGCGGATGACGGGCCTGGAGGTCACCGAGATCAACATCCGGGTGGACGACATCCACCTGCCCGAGGACGACGAGTCCGCCGACAGGGGCGACTCCGAACCCAGGGTCCAGTAGCCGTGTCCGGCGGCGACGACCCCGGCGTGACCGCACGGGCCCTCGCGGAGGGCGCGCTGCGCTTCTCCGACGTCGTGGAACTGTCCTCCGGCTCCTTCGGCACCCTGAGTACCGCCGTTCCGGGTGGCCGGGTCCGGGGGGTGGCGGTGCGGGGCGACCACGTCGAGGTCGGCGTGGTGCTGCGCTACGGGCGTCCGCTGCCGGAGGTCGCGGCCGAGATCCGCCGGGGCCTGGCCCCGCTGGCCGGCGGCCGCGCCGTCCACGTGTCCGTGGAGGACGTGGTCGCCGGTCTCGGCGACGACACACGCACCGCCGGCTAGACGCACATACAGCGCGTTCTGAATTGAGGGGGTAGCCATGTGGCCCATCGTTGGACTGTCCTACGGGACGGTACTCGGGCTCGCGGCGGCGTTCGGCGGGTTCCCCGCCTTCGCGCTGGTCCTGGTCCTCGGCCTCGTCGGGTTCGTCGCGGGGCGGGCGATGGAGGGTGAGATCGACCTCGCTGAGATGTTCACACGGCGGTCGGCGTAGACAGGGGTGAGGTCGTGGTCGGGGTTCGCAGCGACACGGTCCCCCGTCAGCGGGGACCCGTCCCCGTGGGGGAGGCCGCCGGGCACGTCCGTGGACGGGACCCCGGTGGTCGCACGGAGATTCCCGGCGCGGTCATCGAACGGGTGGCGGCCAGGGCCGTCGCCGAGGTCACCGGGGCGCGGGCGGCGCGGTCCAGGGCGGCCCGCGCCCGCGTGAGCGGGGAGGTCGTCCTCCTTCGCCTGCGGGTGGGGGTGCGCTACCCCAGGCCCGCGCGCCAGGTCGCCCGGGAGGTGCGCGCCCACGTCAAGGAACGGGTGGAGCACATCACCGGTAAGCGGGTCCACCACATCGACATCGAGATCGCGGAGCTGGTGCGCTGACATGACCACCGTGGAAGAGGCGCTCGGCCGTCCGAGCCAGGGGATCGACCGCCACGCCAAACGGGTCGCCGTCCACACGTTCCGACCGCGCAGGTCCTGGCCCGCCGTCCTCACCGGTCTGGTGATCCTGGTGGTGGCCGTGGTCGCCGCCGCCGAGGTCATCGCGGCGCTCGCGGGCAATCCGCTGCGGCTGATCCCGGTCGGCCAGGCCACCGACTACGCCGCCGCGACGACGTGGTCGGAACCCTCCGTGCAGATCGCCTCGGCGGTCCTGGCACTGATCGGGCTCGCCCTGATCGTGGTGGCGCTGGCTCCGGGGAGGAGCCGCTGGACCGCGCTGCGCACCGACGACCCGGCGCTGGTGGTCGGCCTGACCCGCCCGGCGTTGCGCCGGGCCGTGGCGGCGGCCGCCCAGGACGTGAGCGGGGTCGACCACGTGCACGTGGTCGTCCGAGGCAACCGGCTCCGGGTGCACGTGCGCACCGGTATGCGCGAGTCCGACGGCATGCCCGCCGAGGTCACCTCGGCGGTGGAGCACCGACTGGAGGAGCTGGCTCCGCTGCGCAGCATGCGGATCGCCACACACGTTCGCTACGCGGAGAGCTGACCATGGTGCGCGACAGGTCGCGAAGGTCCGCCCGGGGCAACCGCCTGGGCCTGGTGATCGTGGGGGTCGTCCTGCTGGCGGCGGGGCTGGCCGCCCTCGCCGCGGGGCAGGGGCTCCTCGGCGGCGAACTGGCCGCCACCCCGTTGCTCGGGGACCGAGTGAACGAGGTGCTCGCGCAGAGGTGGGTGCCCTACGCGGCCGTCGCCGTCGCCTTCGTCGCGGGGTTCCTGGCCCTGAGATGGCTGTTGGTGCAGGGCATGAACGACACCGTGGGCCGCCTCCACCTGGACCACGACGACTCGGGCCACGTGGAGATGACCGAGGGCGCGGCTCGGGGCGCCCTGGAGCAGGAGGTCTCCGACTACCCCGGAGTGCGCCGCGCCCGTGCCCGCCTCACGGAGTCGGGCGACCGGCCACACCTGCGACTGGCGCTGACCCTGGAGGACGACGCCGACGTGGCCGGGGTGTGGCGACGGGTGCGGTCGGAGGCGATCGCGAACCTGCGCGGAGCCCTGGAACTCGACCAGGTGCCCGCCGTCATCCGGATGTCGATGACGGCCCCCGCGAAGAACCCCCGGCGCAGCCTGGCCTGAGGCACCACGAGGACAGTGAGGGGGCGGCGCTTCGGCGCCGCCCCCTCACGGGTACGACCGGGGTCCCGGCCCTACGGGTGCCCGACTACTGCCAGGTTCTGATCACGACGTCGGGGTCGGCGAGCACGAACGCCTCCTCGGGCTCCGCCGAACCGTCGGCGGGTACCCGGTACCAGCTGCCCGCGCCCGTCTGCGGCGCGGAGTAGAAGAGGATCTCGGAACGGTCGGGGGAGAGGAAGGCGCTCTCGTTGCGGCGGGGACCTTCGGGCACGAGGGCCTCCTCGACCGGCACGTAGTTCGGGTTGATCAGGTCCCGCCCCTCCTCGGAGTAGTCGTGTTCCGCCAACAGTTCCTCGGTGAACTCCCACACCGCGAGTTCGTTGCTCCTCAGGAGCAGGGTGTCGTCGTCGATGAACCGCGGTTCGCCGACCACTTCCAGGTCCAGTTTGTACTCGGCGTCGAAGTCTCCGACGACGATGTCGGGGTTCTCGGCCAGGGCGTCCTCCATGCTGTAGAAGGACAGCCTGGTCGAGCCGCTGGTGTAGTTCGCGTGGAGCAGCCTCTCGCCGTTCGGTGACTCCACGACCACCGCGCTCTCCGCGCCGGACTCGGCCTCGGGCGAGAAGGAACGGGCCAGCCCGCCCATGACCACGGTGCCGCTTTCGGGGAGGACGGCGATCTGCCCGCAGTCGTTGACCCCCTCACAACTGCCGAGGTCGCTCACCTGCCCGCCGCGCAGGTCCATGGCCTGGACCGTGCC
This sequence comes from Nocardiopsis sp. NPDC007018, assembly GCF_040635075.1. Classification (NCBI taxonomy): domain Bacteria; kingdom Bacillati; phylum Actinomycetota; class Actinomycetes; order Streptosporangiales; family Nocardiopsidaceae; genus Nocardiopsis; species Nocardiopsis sp. NPDC007018. The sequence continues at coordinate 8,558 of NZ_JBEYHA010000079.1, read as the reverse complement.
CTCGTCGGAGGCCGTGTCGTACTCCACGAAGACGATGCGCTCGTTCACCGGGTCGTAGAGGGGGTCGCGGTAGGTGACCGGGGTCCCGAAGTCGGAGACCTCCTGCTCGGGTGAGAGCGTGGTGACGGCCCCCTCCTCGGAGATCACACCGAAGACGTCCACGGTGTTGCCGTTGACGACCTCCTGGTAGGAGCGCAGAAGCAGGTGCTCGTGCGGGGACACCGAGATGAGCTGTCCGCCGCAGCCGGTGATGTTCTGGTCCGATTCGAGGTGCTCGATCTCGGGGGCGCGCCCGTGCCCGAGTGCCTCGGAGGTGGCCGCGGAGGACCGTTCGCTGGAGAACCTCAGGCTCGTGATCTCGGTGCCGTCGTCGGCGGAGTAGAGCGTGAAGACTCTTTCGTTGCCGTCGCACTCGCTGGTGAACAGGCCCGATTCGGTGATGGAGGGCCGGTCCGGAGTTTCTTCGGCCCCTTCCTCACCGGAGACGTCGCCCTCGTTCTCGGCGGGGGAGGAGCCATCGGCGTCGGAGCCACAGGCGGAGAGCAGGAACGCCAGCGCGGTGGCGGGGGCCAACCATCGGACGGCGGGGGAAAGGGTGAGCGGAGACACGGGAAATGCGTACCAATCATGAATGGTGTGAATTCGGGCGAACTGCGTCCGTCGTGGGAGAGGCCGCGTCGTTCAGGCGTGGGATGGCGGGCTACCTCCAGCTGATGATCGTCGAGATGTCTCCCGGAAGGTCCGCACGTTCCTCCGGTGTCCCGGAGCCGTCCACGGGCACCGTGTACCAGCCCGCGGAACCGGCGGGCGGTGTCGCGTGGAAGAGGAGCTCCGCACCCTCGGGAGAAAGCACGAGTGAGGAGTTCTCCCAGCCGTCCTCGGAGATCAGCGTCCGGTCGGCGGGCAGGGACTCCCACAGGTTCCGGGGGGTGCTCGCGTTCTCCTCCTCGTAGTCGGAGAGCGCGGCCTCGGTGATGGCCAGGACGCTCAGCGCGCCGTCGTCGAACAGAAGCGTGGTGGCGTCGACCGCGTGGACGGTGCCGGTGGCGTCCACCTCCACCTCGGTCGTGCGGTCCCGATTGACGAAGTTGAGGGTCAGGTCCACCAGCGCGCTGTCGGCCTGGTCCCCGATGTCGAAGAAGGAGAGGCCGAGGGGGTCGCCCCGGACCACGGTCGAGCCGTCGAAGACCACGGCCGTGGGTGCGCTCTGCCCGTCGTCGATGGCGGCCCGGTCGAGTCCCGGCAGGACCGTCAGGTTCTCGCAGGGCCTGTGCCTTCCGCAGGTGCCGAGGTCGGTGACCTCCCCGCTCGCCAGGTCCAGGGCCTGGACGGAGCCCTCGCCCTCGTCGGTCTCCTCCACGAAGACGATCCGGTCCCGCTCGGGGTCGGCCACGGGGTGCTGGTAGGCGGGCGGGCCTTCGGACCCGGCCTCCTCCGGGTCCGGGCTGAGCGCGGTGAACGTGCCGTCCTCGGCCATGACCCCGAACCCCGCGAGGGCGACGCCGTCGACCTCCTCCTCGAAGGTGCCCAGGACGAGCCGTCGCTCCGGGAACAGGGAGGGCGGTCCCTCGTCACACGAGGTCTCCAGGGTGACGCCGCGCGGATCGGCCGCACGGCCGTGGGAGAGGTCGTCGGACTCGGCGTGGACGACCCCGTCGGTGTCGAACCGGGCGTGCGCGAGCTCCTGGGCGTCCTCGGTGGAGTAGAGGGTGAACTCCAGCCACCCGGACTCGGGCTGGCACGCGGCGGTGAGGATGCCCGGCGCGTCCAGGGGGCCCGAACCCCGGGCGCCCTCCTTCGCGGGCGCACCCTCCTCGGAGTCCGGTGCCTCCTCGGCCGTTGCGCCCTCCTCGGTCTCCGTCGGGTCCGGTTCGTCCGATCCGAGAAGGCCGCAGGCGGAGAGCGACAGGGTCAGCGCCGCCATGACGGCGAGCGCGCGAACGGCGGGTGTGGCGATGGTGGGGGTCACGGGCGAAACCTATCCCACCGGGGAATGCGGTGAATTCGCCGGGTTCCGGGAGTGGTGGTGAGAATGCTGCCGCATTTCTCCGATAGGGCGGTTGGAAAGCGGTGTTTCCGGGAAAACACGCCCCTCGTTACCGGTGACCGGCCTGGGACGTGCGTGGCCGGAACCGGCCAGAAGGGGCGGGTCTGGCGGCGAGCTGAGCTCAAGCCACCAGACCCGGGGTGACGGTCAGCGCGGGCGAGCGGGTGGGAGCTCGAGCCCGGTCGCCGACCGTGCACCTCGTACAACTTGGTGGCGAATCGGTACATTCCTGGCATGGTTCGGTGTGTGTGGGCTCACTCGATCAGGCCGGACCGGCACTCGCCGACGCCGACGGCGGGTCCGCCGCGTCCCGAGACACCATGGCGAAGTGCGTGCCCGTCATCAGTTCCAGGCCGGAGAAGAGCTCCCTGCACAGCTTCCGGTAGGTGTCGGCCAGTTCGACCAGACCACCGGTCGCCCCGTCCAGGTCGCCGGGGGTGTCGCACGAGTCGACGCTCTCGCGCCTGCTCCGCCCTTCGCGGAGCACCCACCCCCGGAGTTCCCGGTGGACCAGCGGCGGCAGGTAATAGGCGTTGTCGGTGTTCTCGATGGAGAACCGGACTCCGTCATGCAGACGTGCGTAGCGTTCGCTCGGATTCACGTGGTGCCTTCCTCGCCGGGGCGTCGTCCCCTCTGACGCGTCACACACGGCTCGGGTTCGGGGACACCGGTCAGCACTCGATGACGTTGACGGCGAGTCCGCCGCGACTGGTCTCCTTGTACTTGTCGTGCATGTCGCGGCCCGTGTCGCGCATGGTCCTGATGACCTTGTCCAGGCTCACGAAGTGGCTGCCGTCGCCCCGCAGCGCCATCCGGGTGGCACTGATCGCCTTCACCGAGGCGAGCGCGTTGCGTTCGATACAGGGGATCTGGACCAGACCGCCGATGGGATCGCAGGTCAGGCCCAGGTTGTGCTCCATGGCGATCTCGGCCGCGTTCTCCACCTGGGCCGGGGAGCCGCCGAGGACCTCGGCCAGACCGGCGGCCGCCATCGAGGAGGCCGAACCCACCTCGCCCTGGCAACCCACCTCCGCGCCGGAGATCGACGCGTTCTGCTTGAACAGTATGCCGATGGCCGCCGCTGTCAGCAGGAAGCGCACCACGCCGTCGTCGCCCGCGCCGGGGCTGAAGTGCAGGTAGTAGTGCAGGACGGCCGGGACGATCCCGGCGGCGCCGTTGGTCGGCGCGGTCACCACGCGACCGCCCGCGGCGTTCTCCTCGTTGACGGCCAGCGCGTACAGCGTGATCCAGTCGCTGCCGCGCATCGGGTCCGGGTCCACGTGGGTGGGGGCGAGTAGGCCGTGTTCGTCGCAGTTGCCGCCCAGCTGCCGGTAGAGCCGGTGGGCACGACGGGGCACCTTCAGACCGCCGGGGAGGCTTCCCTCGGTCGACACGCCACGCCGCACGCACTGGCGCATCGCGGCCCAGATCTCCAGCAGCTCGGCCCGGATCTCGGCCTGGGTACGACCGAAGGCCCGCTCGTTGGCGAGCATCAGCGCGCTGATCGACATGCCGGTTCGGTCACACAGCTCCAGCAGTTCCTCGGCGGAGGAGAAGGGGTGGGGAAGGACGGTGTCGTCGGCCTTGATGCGGTCGGCGCCCGCCGCCCGCTCGTCCACGACGAAGCCGCCGCCCACCGAGTAGTACACCTTCGCGGCCACCTCGGCGCCCGCGTCGTCCATCGCGACGAAGCGCATGCCGTTCGGGTGGTCGGGAAGGCTCTCCCTGCGGCGGAAGTCGACGTCCACCGCCGGGTCGAAGTCCACCGGGGGACCGTCGGGTCCGCCCAGGAACAGCCTCCGGTCGGACCTGACGCCGTCCACCAGGCGGGGGACGGCGTCCACGTCCACCGCCTCGGGCGTGTGCCCCATCAGCCCCAGGATGACGGCGGTGTCGCTGCCGTGCCCCTTGCCGGTGAGCGCCAAAGAGCCGTACAGCTCCGCCCGCACGCGGGTCACGCGCGCCAGGAGTTCCTCGGAACGCAGTCCGGACACGAACGTCCGGGCCGCCTTCATCGGGCCGACGGTGTGGGAACTCGACGGTCCGATACCGATCTTGAACAGGTCGAAGACGCTGATGGCCATGGCTGTCCTCCTCGTTGAGCACAGGGGTGGGGCCGTGGTGACCGGCGCCGTGTGGGCCCGGGCGGCCCACACGGCGGGGCTGCTACAGGTTCGGGTAGAGCGGGCGCTTGGCGGCCAGCGCGCTGACCCGGTCGCGCAGGGCGGCCGCGTCGAACTCCGGCTTGAGCGCCTCGGCGATGACGTCGGCGACCTCGGCGAAGTCACCCTCGTCGAACCCGCGCGTGGCCAGGGCCGGGGTACCGATCCGCAGACCCGAGGTCACCATGGGAGGCCGGGGGTCGTTCGGGACGGCGTTGCGGTTGACGGTGATGCCGACCTCGTGCAGCCGGTCCTCGGCCTCCTGACCGTTGAGCTGGGAGTCGACCAGGTCGACCAGCACCAGGTGGACGTCGGTGCCGCCCGTCAGGACCTTGACCCCTACCTCAGCCGCGTCCGTCTGGGTGAGCCGCTCCGCGAGGATGCGGGCACCCGCCACCGTGCGGCGCTGGCGCTCGGCGAACTCCTCGCTCGCGGCGACCTTGAACGAGACCGCCTTGGCCGCGATCACGTGCTCCAGCGGGCCTCCCTGCATACCGGGGAAGACCGCCGAGTTGATCTTCTTGCCCAGCTCGGCCTTGGACAGGATCATGCCGCCGCGCGGGCCGCCGAGGGTCTTGTGGGTCGTGGTGGTGACCACGTCGGCGAACGGCACCGGGTTGGGGTGCAGCCCGGCCGCGACCAGACCGGCGAAGTGCGCCATGTCGACCATGAGCAGCGCGCCGACCTCGTCGGCGATCTGGCGGAACCGCGCGAAGTCGAGCTGGCGCGGGTAGGCCGACCAGCCCGCGACGATCATCTTCGGCTGGTGCTCCTTGGCCAGGGCGGCGACCTCGTCGTAGTCGACGGTGCCGTCCTCGTCGCGCACGTGGTAGGCGACGGCGTTGAGGATCTTGCCGGAGTAGTTGATCCGCATGCCGTGGGTCAGGTGCCCGCCGTGGGCCAGGTCCAGGCCCAGGATGGTGTCGCCCGGCTTGAGCAGCGCGAAGTACACGGCCGTGTTGGCCTGGGCGCCCGAGTGCGGCTGCACGTTGGCGTGCTCGGCGCCGAACAGCTCCTTGGCGCGGTCGATCGCCAACTGCTCGACGACGTCGACGTGCTCGCAGCCGCCGTAGTAGCGGCGGCCGGGGTAGCCCTCGGCGTACTTGTTGGTCAGGACGGTGCCCTGGGCCTCCAGGACCGCCTGGGGGGCGAAGTTCTCGGAGGCGATCATCTCCAGGGTGTCGCGTTGGCGCGCCAGTTCGGCGTCGACGGCGGCCGCCACCTCGGGGTCCAGCTCGCCGAGGGTCTGGTTGAGCAGGTTGTCGCTGGTCATGCTAGTTCTCGCCTTCGGTCAGCTTGGTGTACTCCTCGGCGGAGAGCAGGTCCGCGGGCTCCTCGGAGACACGCACCCGGAACAGCCAGCCGCCCTCGAAGGGCTCGGAGTTGATGGTCTCGGGGGCGTCCTCGAGCGCCTCGTTGACCTCCACGACCTCTCCGGTGACGGGGGAGTAGATGTCGCTCACGGACTTGGTGGACTCCACCTCGCCCGCGGTCTCCCCCGCGGTGACCTCGTCGCCGACCGAGGGGGTCTCGACGAAGACGATGTCGCCCAGCGACTCGGCGGCGAACGCCGTGATGCCGACGGTGGCGATCCCGTCCCTGACCGCGATCCACTCGTGTTTGGCGGTGTAACCCAGCTCCGTGGGAACGCTCACTTCAACTCTCCTTGGAGGTGTTCCATTTGTCTGCCGTGCGCCCGTACGGCGACCCGGCCCGGCCTACGCCTGGCCACGCCCCGTCCGTGCCGGTCCCTCGTGGGGCGTCGGCCGCGCGGTGCGTGCAGGTCCTCGGGGCCGCGCTCCGGCGGCCCCGCTTCCTACGACTGCCGTTGGTAGAACGGCAGTTCGACCACGTCGACGGCCTCGCCCCGTCCGCGCACGTCCACGGTGAACGCGCCGGTCGCGGTGTCGAGGTCGCCGTCCACGTAGGCCATGGCGATGGGGCGGCCCAGGGTGGGGGAGGGGGCGCCACTGGTGGTGACTCCGATGACGGTGCCGTCGCGCAGCACGTCCATGCCCTTGCGGAGCGGGCGGCGGCCACGGGAGGCGAGCCCGATCAGTCGGCGGCCGCGCGAGGTGCGCGAGGCCTCCTCCAGCGCCGCGCGGCCCACGAAGTCGCCCGGCTTGTCGAGCTTGACCACGCGGCCCAGGCCGGCGTCGAAGGGGGTGAGCTCGGCGGAGAGCTCCTGGCCGTAGAGCGGCATCCCGGCCTCCATACGGAGGGTGTCGCGGGAGGAGAGCCCGGCCGGGACCAGCCCGAGCGGGGCGCCCTCGGCCATGAGCGCGGCCCAGACCTCGGGGGCCCGTTCGGCGGGGCGGACGAAGATCTCGAAGCCGTCCTCGCCGGTGTAGCCGGTGCGGGCGAGCAGGACGGGAACCCCGGCCACGGTGTGCTCGTACCCGGCGTAGTAGCGGATGTCGTCGAGCTTGGCGTCGGTGAGGGGAGCGAGGACCTCGACGGCGCGCGGACCCTGGACCGCGATCAGCGAGTAGTCGGCGGACTCGTCGGTGACCTCGACGTCGAAGCCGGAGGCGCGCTCGACCAGGGCCTGGGCTACCACGGACACGTTGGCCGCGTTGGCCACGACCAGGTACTCCTGCTCGCCGAGCCGGTAGACGATGAGGTCGTCCAGCACGCCGCCGTTCTCGGCGGTGATCATAGTGTAGCGGGCGCGACCCACCTTGACCTTGGACAGGAAGCCGACCAGGGCGTGGTCGAGCGCCTCGGCGGCCTGCGGTCCGCTCAGCCGGATCTCGCCCATGTGGGAGAGGTCGAAGAGTCCGGCGGCCTCACGGACGGCCGTGTGCTCGGCGGTCTCGCTGTCGTAGCGGAGCGGCATCAGCCATCCGGCGAAGTCGACGAGGGTCGCCCCGGCCTCTTCGTGGATCTTGTGCAGCGCGGTGAGGCGCGGCGCGGTCTCTGACATGGGCACTCCCGAGAGGATGGGTGTCGTGCGTAAGGCGTTGCCATCCTCCCCCTCTGTCATGGGTGCCTGAGAGCTTCACCGCGCGCTCGGCGTGGTTTGCACCTTCGGCGAGGGAACGCGTCCCTGCTTTCCAGAGTGGTCTCGCCCGTACGGTCCGCTGTGCCTGAGAGGTTGTCTTCGGGGAGGGATTGCTCCTTCGGCGGCCCACGCTGGATACGCGGACACTCTCCCGTACGGGGTCTGCGACAGCCTCAGCCTAGCAGCGGCGACATCGGAGGCCCACGACAACCCGGGCGGTTGTGGACGACCGCCGGGGCCCGCCCGGGCGCGCGGAGCCCGAGCCGCCGACACGCCCGCGCGACCTCGCGAACCCGGGTGTGTGACCTCCGGGCATCATCTAGCTTTGAGGGTGGACCCCGTTCGGACAGCCCGTGGAGGAGACGAGTGCGTACCGACACCGAACACGCTCCCGGCAGGGCCGGGCGCGCCTCCGGCCGCTTCGTCCTCGGAGCCGCCGGTTGCGTGATCACCCTGCTCGGCGGGGCGGCCTGCGGTGGCGCGGACGATCCGGAGCCCGCGCAGGGCACGGTCGGCAACCCGATCGAGCTGGGCGACGTGCAGACCGTGGAGCGCGAGGACCTGGAGGCCGTCTTCGCCGAGGCCGGGGTGGAGGGGACGTTCGTGCTCTTCGACGCCGGTGCCCGGTCCGCCGTGGTGGTGAACCCGGACGCCGCGGGCGAGCGCGCCGTCCCCGCGTCGACCTTCAAGCTCCCGAACACGCTGATCGCCCTCCAGACCGGCGAGGTGTCCGACGTGGACGAGGTGATCGCCCCCGAGTCCGGCGACGAGCTGAGTCTGCGCGAGGCCCTGCCCACCTCCGACGTCCCGGTACACCAGGAGGTCGCGGACCGGATCGGTTACGAGCGGATGTCCACCTGGGTGGACCGCTTCGACTACGGCAATCGCAACATCGGCGATGAGGGAGCGATGGGCCGGTTCTGGTTGGAGGGCCCCCTGGAGATCTCCGCGCTGGAGCAGGCGACCTTCGTCGCCGAGCTGGCCCGCGAGGAGCTGCCCGTCGACGTGGAGCACCAGCGCGCCCTGCGGGATCTGCTGCTGGTCGAGGAGGGGCCGCGCCACCAGTTGTTCGGCCGCACCGGCCTGGGTGTGGACGTGGACCCCGTGCCCGGTTGGTGGGTGGGCTGGGTCGAGCGCGACGCGGAACTGCACACGTTCGCGCTGCGTCTGGAGGTCGAGGACGAAGAGGACGCGGAGCTGCGCGAGTCGCTGGGCCGCGAACTCCTGGTGGCGCTGGACGTCCTTCCCGCCGCCTAGATGAGTGATTCCAAGGGGTCAGTGATCGTAAGCGGTCAATGAGCGTAGGACCGGCTGGCCGGTGCGGTCGTTGTGCCAGACCACGGCG
>NZ_JBEYHA010000078.1:0-17813 GCF_040635075.1 Nocardiopsis sp. NPDC007018 | reverse complement strand
AACCCCCTGCTCACCCTCCCGGGCGAGGTGCGGGAGGAGATGGTGTTGTGCGTGAGCGAGATGTTCGCCAACGCCTGCGAGCACTCCCGCTCCGGCCAGGACCCGGACGGCAGGGTGGTCCGCACCCTGGAGACACCTGCCCCGGGCCTGGTCCGGATCTCGATCATCGACGACGGCACCAGGACGGACACCACCGGCTCCCTCCCGAAGGTTCCGCGCAGGAGGACCACGCGCGAGTGGGAGCAGGCCGAACGCGGCCGGGGTCTGCTGATGGTCGGCCACCTCGCGTCCCGGTGGGGGTTCCGGCCCGTGCTGGACTTCCCCTTCTGCGAAGGGCTCGGCACGGTCGTCTGGGCCGAGTTCACCCTCCCGGCCTTGGCCACCGCTGGGGGTACCCGATGACGGTGCAGGTCAGCGCTCAGGTTCGTGCCGAGGTGCGGTCGGTTCTGACCGCCCCGCGAGGTCACCGCTTCACCCGACCGACCGTGCATCCCCGGCGGGACCTCCCGGTTCCGCCGAAGGCACCCCAGACACAGGTACCTCAGACGGAGGCGACCCGCTCGGAAATGCCCTGGGAGGAGACCCACCAGGCCCGCCAGGAACGCCTGCTCCGCCAGATGAACGGCAACCCCCGGGTCGCGTACATGCTGCAACACGGGCCTGTCCCGCACTGGGTCAAGGTCGCCCGCCAGCACCGCGAACAGAAGGCCCGCGAAGCCCGACAGGCCACCGAAGCCCGAACCGAGCTGACCGAGACGGAACCGCAGCCCACCGTCCGCACCCGGGGCCGTCACCGGGCGCCCCGCCGCTGGTGGGGATGGCCCGCCACCGCCCTCGGAGCCACGCTCCTCCTGGGCCAGACCGCCCTGGAAACCCTGGGAGCGAGCCTGGCACCCGACATCGGCATCCCGATCTAACCCGACAGCGAGAACAGACCCGGTACACACCGCACGACCAACCGGGCCGAACAGGAAGTCAGAGGGCGGACGGCGGCTCCGGAATCACCTTCTGGAGCCGCCCTCCCGCTCCCACCCATGTACCAGCGCCTTCACGGGACCGGAGGGCTCGGCCCGGTGCGGGTGGAAACCGTTCGCGAACTCCACCCGGACCCGGTCGGCGACCTCGGGCACGGCGAGGGAGACGTGAACACTGTGCGGGCGGCCGAGACCCGGACTGGCTCCGGGACCTGGCCCGTTCACCACGCGCGTTAGTGCCAGACACATGAGTCGGGGTCGTAGGAGGCCTCTTTGAGCTCGGCGAGTAGCGGTTTGGCCGGTTCGTAGTCGGGATTGACCTGCCGAGCGAGAACGAGGGTGGCGACTCGTTCGGCCCCGGCGTTCTTCAGACAGTGCGCCGCTGACTGCGCCCTGGCTCCGCTCACCCATGTGTCATCGATCAGCAGCACGGCAGTAGGTCGTTCATCCACCGGAGTGACAGGCTTGGCGGTGAACCACTCGGTATGCACGGATCGCCGATTGGGATCGATACCCGCATTGAGGACGAGCTCGGCTCGCGGTAGGGGAATCATCGGCGAGAGCATGCTCTGCAAAGGGTGAACTGATCCGGGTCTCCTGGTGCTGGGAACAAAGGCCACGTGAGTGAAACCGGAGATCCCCAGGCGCTTCTTCACACAGGTGAGATGACGGCCGCAGAAATACCAGAACAAGCAGGTCAGGCGCAGCTGGGCTTCGCTGCTGGGGCGAGGGGACTTGTAGGCGCGTAGATCGTGGGCCGCCTGGTTGTCGGACGTGTATCCGAGACGGTAGGTCAGTGGGGTGACCACGTCGGCCACCTGGCCCTTGCCCTGCGTTCTGTTCAGAGCGTCGACGCAGTTGCCGCACCGCTCCGAACTCGCGGGCATGGCGCCAAAGCACACGGGGCAGACCCCAGCCGAGTCGACCAGAACCGGTGTCAGGTAGTTGCTCTGCTCAGTGACAGAGCGCAGCACGATCTCTCGTGCGGGTCTACCAGGCAAACGCCTCTTCCTTAGTGAAGTCGGTCTGCTGCGTGATGTCAGCCGCGGTGGTCGCCGCGTCGCGCAGCCGAGACTCCACCGTGGCGATCGTCTGCACCATGTTATCGACGACGTGCACCCCAGGTCGAGTGGCGAATTCCCGTGCCCACTGATTGACCAGGAGTTCCCTCGGAAAAATAAGAGGACGGCCGTGTTGGAGGGCATATCTGGCCTGGATACGCGCTCCACTGTGTTCCCCGGCCTCGACCACGATGGTCGCCGCCGCATAACCGCTCATGACCGCGTTGCGCATGGGGAAGGAAGCCTTGGTCGGAGGTGACCCTGGAAGGAACTGGGACAACAGCATGCCGCGTGTGGCGATCTCATCCTGGAGATCCCTGTTCTTCGCCGGGTAGTACCGGTCGATTCCGGTGCCCATGACCGCGACGGTACGACCACCCCGGTCCAGCGCGGCTCTGTGGGCCGCCGTGTCCACACCCTCGGCAAGACCGCTCACGACCGTGACGTTCATGTCGGCCAGGCGTGAGGCGATGTTGTAGGCCATGCGCAGCCCGTGTTCCGATGCCTTGCGGGACCCGACGACCGCGATGGCGCGAGGGTCGGCGTGGAGCGTCCCCCGAGTGAACACCACGGGAGGCATCTCGTGGATGTCCCGTAGCTGGTCGGGGTAGGCACTGTCAGTGAAGGAAAGAACCCGAACGCCCTGGTTCCCGCAGGATTCGACCAGCGAACGCGCCTCGACCACTTCGGGTGCCTGCTCGATCAGCTGGGGGAAGAGCGAGTCCTGAAGCAGGGTCCGTTCCAGCACGGAGGAGGCACTACCGGCCTCCATCACCTCATCAGTGACCGCTGCCCGACGCGCGCCTCTGCGCAGCAGTAGAGCGAGCATCGCTGTTCGCTCATCGATGGGGTGCATGCCACCGATAGTAGAAGCTGACCTGCTGGTTCCCAACCCTGGCATGGCTCTCGACTTCCTCGGTTCGTGCTGGTGCTCCGCTTCGCCTGGTGCGTACGGGTGTTCGCTTTCTATGGTATGTACTGCTCTGACATTTGGAAACGACTGCCTGCTACCGGCTTCGTGTGGCGGTCCGCACGAGCCGACTCCCCTGGACTGCTCGGTCACTGGAGCGACGAACGCGCCTTCCTTCGGCAAGGCCGTCGCGGTCGGTCACGGCGTGCCGGGAGTGCGACCCGAACACGGACACCGGCCGGGCCCCTTCGTCCCCGCCCACGCCCCAGCCCCCGCACGCACCACTTCCGGTCAGGGCTGTCGTGCGGCCCGATATGTCCCAAGACCGGGTACTTAGGGCGCGCACTGTTGACCTGCCGAAACCCGCCTTAACCACTCGTGGATTTGTCGACAAATCGACTCAGGGGCGTCCCCCTGGAAGCGAAACCCCGCCCCCTACCGGGTCAGCGACAACACCTCGGCGCCCGGAAGCTCCGCCAGCAGCGGCCCCGGCACCCGCAGCTTGGAACTGCGCAACCCGCTGCCCACCACGACCCACGGGGTGTCGTACACCCGCTTGTCCACCAGCACCGGCCACCCGGCGGGCAGCCCGAACGGCGTGATCCCGCCGTACTCCATGCCCGTCAGCCCGGTGGCCTCGTCCATCGGCGCGAACGACGCCTTCCGGGCCCCCAGGTGTCTGCGCAGCACCCCGTTGACGTCCGCCCGGTCCGTGGCCAGCACCACGCACGCCGCGTACGTCACCTCACCGCCGCGCTTGGCCGACAGCACCACGCAGTTCGCGCTGGTGTCCAGGGTCAGCCCGTACGCCGCGCAGAACTCGGCGGTGTCCGCCAGCTCCGGGTCGATCGCCGCCGCCCGCACCGAACCGTCGAACGGCGCGATGGCGGCGCGCACGGGGTCAGCCGTCAGCTCCGGGTGATCGTGCGCAGGCACCCACTCGATCCGCTCCGTCATGGCCGCTCCCCGTTCCCGTACCGATCCGCGTTCCCGCCTTCGTGCGCCACCATGATGCCGCACGCCCGGCCCCCGCCCGCATACGGACGCACGACGTCGTCGGAACCGCGCGCCCCCGGGCAGCACGCTGCGCGCGGCCCCGGAAACCCTCCGTGCCGGGGGCTCAGCCCCCGTGCCTGCGCACGATCAGCCCGGCCAGCTCCGCCAACCCCCGCGCCCGGTACCCCGGCCACCCGTGCACCGCCGCCAGGTACTCCTCCGGGATGGCCGAAACCCCCCACCGCGCCCCGACCAGCGCACCGGCGATCGCCGCGACGGTGTCGGTGTCGTCCCCCGCCCGCACGGCCGCCCGCACCGGGGCCGCGAACCGCTCCGGGTCCCCCGCCTCCACCGGTCGTCCGACCCCTCCGCCACCGCCACCCGGACCGCCTCGCACCACAGCACGCACGCCTGGGCGGCCAGCGGATCGCCGTGGGTGAGCAGGCTGTACACGCTCGCGGTCTCGGCCAGCTCGTGGCGGTCGCCGAGATGGGCCAGGGCCAGCGGCGCGGTCCGCATCAGCGACCCGTTGCCCGCGCACCGCTCCCCCGCACCGAACATCCGCGCGGACATCCGGGTCATCGACTCCGCCGCGCGGGTCGCCCCCGTGGAGTCGGCGGCCAGCGCGCGCTCGGTGTCCTCCAACACGAACTCGGTCTGCGTCCCGATGTCGGTCGCGCCGTCGCGCCGCCACCCCAGGAACGCCCGGGCGGTCTGCTCCAGGGCCGGGCCCGAACGCGGTGCGTCGTGGTCCCGCAGCGCCTCGGCGACGCACACCGCCATCTGGGTGTCGTCGGAGTACTCGCCCGGCGCGTAGGGGCCCAGGCCGCCGCCGACCATCTCCGGAACCTCGGCCTCGGAGAGCCGCCCCGCGAACTCGTAGGGGACCCCGAGCGCGTCGCCGCACGCGGCCCCCAGCAGGACCCCGGCGGCCCGGTCGTCCCGGTCGTTGCCGCTACCGACGGTGTTCATGGCACCTCACAGGAGGAAGGAGGGAACTCTGGCCGACTGCTCCCCGCAAGAATCGCACGGGCCCCCGACACCACGCGGCGGGGATTCGGACAGGAGGCACCGTCTGACCGCTTTCGCCGTTCGGTGTCCGTATCGGGCCTGTTGGAGGGGGAACGGCCTGGTTTCGGCGCCGTACGATCCGACCCATGGAGTCCCCCACCCCCTCCCCCCTCACCGGCGTCACGCTGCACGGACGCGTCCTCCTGGGCAGGCGCTCTGGCGGCGACGGCACGGTGTCCGTGTACGACGGGCTCGACACGGTGGCGGACCGGCTGGTCACCGTCACGCTGCTCGACCCGGCCCGCGCCGCCGACCCCGCCGACGCCCACGCGTTCCTGAGCCGGTCACAGACCCTGGCCGGGCTCGACTCGCCGCACCTCGTGCGGGTGCTCGGCGACGGCAGGGACGGCGACCGCGTGTACCTGGTCACCGAGCCCGCTCCGGGGGAGACGCTGCGCGCGGTGCTCGGGGGCGGAGACCGGGGGCTCGGCTACGCTCCGCACACCGCGCTGAGCATCACGGCCGACGTCCTGGAAGGGCTCCGGGCCGCCCACGACGAGGGCCTGGTGCACGGCGGCCCCACCGCGGACGACGTGGTGCTGGACGACGACGGCCGGGTCACGCTCGGCGGTTTCCGGCTGCCAGGTGCCGAGGAGCTGACGCCGCGTACCGACGTGCACGCCGTGGGCAGGCTGCTGCACGCCCTGCTCACCGGCGACCTCCAGGCGGAGGAGGGGGTGTCGCTGCGCCCGTCGGCCACCGTCCCCGGACTGCCGCCGGACCTCGACATGCTGGTCGCCAACGCCACCGAACCCAACCCGCGCTACCGCCCGCGCGACGCAGGTCAGTACCTCACCCTGGTCGAACAGGTACTGAGGTCGCTGGCCCGGCCGCTGGACGAGGCGGGGACGGCGACCCAGCCGATCCCCGTGGTGGACGCTGACACGTTCGCCGACGCGTTCGCCACCGACCCCTCCCCGAGCCGGGAGCGGGGCGCCCCGCCCCGGTGGCGGCGCCTGCCGGTGCTGGCCGCAGCCGGGGTGGGCCTGCTGGTGTTGGCCGCCGCCGGGTGGGCGCTGGTCCCGGGAGAGGACCCCGCGCTCCCCGACCTCGCCGGGTACTCCCCCGAGCGGGCGGAAGCCGCGCTGGCCGCCCTCGAACTCGACCTCACCTTCACCTACGAGGACGCCTACAGCGAGGACGTCGCCCCGGGAGAGGTGGCCTCAACCGACCCGGCGGCCGGGACGGAGCTGGAGGGCGGCGAGGCGGTGCTCATGTCGCTGTCGGTCGGCCCCCGGCACGCGGAGGTCCCGGACGTCGTGGGCGGTACGGAGAACGACGCCCGCAACCTGCTGCGCGGGGCCGGGTTCACCGAGGTCGAGGTGGTGCAGGAGCACTCCGCCGAGGAGACCCCGGGCACCGTGCTCTCGTCGGACCCCGAGGTCGGCCAGGACGGCGACCGCGAGGAGGCGGTCACCCTGTACGTCAGCGAGGGCGTCGTGGTCCCCGCGATGGCGGGCACGGGTCGGGCCGAGGCCGTGGACCTGCTGTCCGGGATCGGGCTGACGGTGTCGGTGGTGGAGGCGCCGAGCGACACGGTCGCGGCTGGGCTGGTCAGCGGCCAGAACCCGGAACCCGGCACGATCCTGCCCGAGGACGGCGCCGTCACCCTCACCGTCTCCACCGGGCCGGAGGAGGTCGCCGACGACGACGGCGCCGAGGAGGGAGGGCAGGCCGCCCCCGACGCCTCGTGCGCGGTCGCCGCCTGGGACGCGTCCACCGTCTACGACCGGGGAGACCGGGTCCTCTACGAGGGACGGGTGTACGAGGCCCGCTGGTGGATTCAGGCCTTCCCGCCGGACGTGGCCGGGGAGTGGGGCGCCTGGGCCGACCAGGGCCCCTGCTGACCGGCCCTCCGGCCGGGGAGGCACCCGGGTGGGAGCCCGTCCCGCGCGTGTTCACCTCCTCTCCGGGTTCCCCGGCCCTCCGGCCGGAACCCTCGGGCCTCAGCCTGACGGGGTGGAGTCCGCGACGTGGTCCCGGGCCCACTGCCGCAAGCCCGGGGCGTGGCGTCCCAGCACCCGTGTGACGTCACCGGACACCACCTCCGGAACCCCGAAGTCTGCGCAACCCCGCCTGTGGTGCGCAAGGGCACCGGTTCGAGGTCGAATACATGTACGGGCTACATGCGAAACCGGTCACTCCAGCCCTACCTTCGGTTTGGCGCCCCCATCCCCCATCACGGGCGGTCGCGCGGCAGCGGAGGCGGGCGCCGACTGGAGGAAGAAACGCGCACGTCCCACCTGGTGGCCGGAACCCTCGGGACCGTCCTCGCCCAGCAGAACGCTGTTCTCGTCAACCGCCGCCCTGCTCGCCGAGCAGGTCCACGCCCTTGTCGAGCAGACCGTGCAGGTGGAGGGCGAGCTGTAGCTCCAGCGCGCGGTCGGGGAGCTGCCAGTCCTCCCCGATCAGCTGACCGATCCGCTCCAGGCGCTGTGCCACGGTGTTCACGTGGATGTGCAGGTCGTCCTTGGCGCGCGACAGGTTCCCCCCGGCCGCGAAGTAGGCGCGCAACGTCTCCACCAGCAGGGTCCCGCGCCGGGTGTCGTACTCCAGGAGCGGGCCCAGCGCGGCCGCCACGAAACCGGGCACGTCCCGGTCCTGGCTCAGCAGGAGCCCCGAGAACCCGAGGTCGTCGGCGGTGGCGGCGTGCCCCACCCGCCCCAGGGCCCGCAGGGTCTGGAGGCACCGCACCGCCTCGGCGAACGCGCCCCTGAAGCTCTCCAGGCCCCGTGTGGGCCCGGCCAGTCCGGCCGTCACCGGGCCGTTGGCGGCGGCCGACAGCTCGGCCGCCACCCGTTCCCCCGCCTCTGAGGGGTTCGAGCCGGGCAACGCCAGCACCAGCCGCCCGCCCCGCGCCGCGGCCAGCCCCCCGACCGTCTCCGCGGCGAACGCGGCGGCGGAACGCAGCCGCTGCGGGTCTCCCCCCGGCGCCTCCGCCACCACTAGTACGTGCGGGGCGTCCAGGTCCGCGTGGAGCAGCGCCGCGCGCTGACGCAGCGACACCGGGTCGCGCGCGGGCACCTCCAGGAGCTCGTTGAGCAGGTCGCCGCGCACCCGGTGCTCGGTCTCGCTCACCGAACGGCGGATGAGCAGGAGCAGGGCGGTGACCATCGCGGCCCGCTCCAGGACCCTCTGGTCGGTGCTGTCCAGTTCCACCCCGCGCAGGACGAGCGTGCCCAGGGGTTCGGTTCCGGCCGTCGCCGCCGCCACCCAGGCGTCTGCGACGGCGACCGCCCGACCACTGGCCAGCGAGGAGCGGGCCGCCTCCGCGAGCCCGGCGTCCCCCTCGCCGATCGGATCGCCCCCGACCACGGCGTGATCGCAGGTCGTCCCGTCCGGAGACGCGGTCACCGACTCGTCGGAGGTCCGGTCGTGGATGAGCACCGTGCCGCCCAACACCTCGGCGACCGCCGCCGCGACCTCCCGCACCCCGCCGCCGTCGAGCACGAGGTCCGTGAACCGGTCGTGCGCGGCCGCCGACCGCTCCACCGACGCCGTGTGCCGTTGCAGGCGCTCGTTCACCGTGTGCAGTTCGTCCAGGGCCCGCCGCGTGTCGTCGATGAGGTTCGCGTTGTCGATCGCGATCGCCGCGTGCGTGGCCAGCGACGACAACAGCGCCACCTCCGTGTGCGCGAACGGCCGCTCCCGGCGGTTGGCCGCGAACAGCACCCCCACCCGGCGCCCGTTCATCCGCAGCGGCACCCCCAGGATCGCGACCAGCCCCTCCTCACGCACGCCGTTGTCGATGTTGTCGGCGTGCTCGAAACGGGGGTCCGCGAAGTAGTTGGCCGTCACGTACGGCAGCGACGTGCTCGCCACCAGGCCGCCCAACCCCTTGCCCGGCGCCAGCCGGAGCCGCTGGAAGGTCGCCGAGACCGACCCCGACGTCACCCGCATGTAGGTGTCGCCCGCCTCCGGGTCGCTCAGGGTCAGGTACGCGACGTCGGTCCCCAGCAGGTGCCGGGCCCGCTCCACGATCGCCCGCAGCACCTGGTCGAGGCTGCGCATCCCGGCGAGGTCGTTGGCGGTCTCGAACAGCGCGCTCAGCTCGGACTCGCGCCGCTGCCGGTCCCGCAGCACCGACCGCACCCGCAGCGCCGCCAGCTTCGCGTGCTCCAGGGCGGCGACGGTCTGAGCGTCCGAACCGTCCGAGCGCGCCAGAAGCACCGGCCGCTCGTACTCCACGGCCGGTGCGTCGCGCAGCAGCAGCTCCAGGAAGAGCGTCTGCCGGTCGGCCCCCGACCTCTCGGGGGAAGCGTCCTGAGGGTCAGGGGAGGTGTTCAGCTCGAACTCCAGGCTCCGTCGATGGGTAGGGAGGCCCCGTTGACGAACGACGCGTCGTCGGAGCACAGGTAGGCGACCATCTCGGCCACCTCGGAGGGTTCGATCAACCGCTTCAGGGGGGTGCGGGCCAGCAGTACGTCGGAGAGCACCTGCTCCTCGGGGAGGCCGTGCGCCCGAGCCTGCTCCGCGATCTGCCGCTCCACCAGCGGGGTCCGCACATATCCGGGGTTCACACAGTTGGAGGTCACCCCGTGTGGGGCCCCCTCCAGGGCGACCACCTTCGAGAACCCCTCCAGCCCGTGCTTGGCCGCCACGTAGGCGGACTTGAAGGCGGAGGCGCGCAGCCCGTGCACCGAGGAGATGTTGACGATCCGGCCCCATCCGCTCTCGTACATGTGCGGCAGGGCCCCGCGCACCACGCGGAACGGTGACTCGACCATGAGTCGAAGGATGAGGGAGAAACGCTCCGGAGGGAAGTCCTGGACGGCGGCGACCGTCTGCACACCCGCGTTGTTCACCACGATGTCGGCGCCCCGGGCCGCCTCCTCGGCGGCGTCGAGGTCGGTCAGGTCGAGTTCGACCACCTGGCCCGCCCCCAGCGCGGAGAGTTCGGCGAGGGCGGCGCCGTCGACGTCGACCAGCCGGACCGAGGCGCCCGCGGCGGCCAGGCGCAGCGCGCACGCGCGCCCGATACCGCTGGCGGCACCGGTCACCAGCGCGGTCCGGCCCGTGAGGTCGACCCGGGTGGTGTGGGGGGACGGGGAGGCGGCGGGAGGCGCCGGGGCTCCGGGGGCGGGCGGCGCGCCGGGGGAGGAGCGGGGGGAGGGCTCGACCGGCGAGCCGGAGGCCTGCCGTGCGTCGTCCGACGGGAACTCGTGCGTCGTCATGCCAGCAAACTAGGCGCGGCCCGCACACCGGGGGATAGGGGAGGCGGACACACCCCGGCGCGCTCCCATGTGGGCCCGGGCCATGGGGGAGGGGAGGGTTGTGGGCTTCCCACCCGTCAGGGTTATGTGATCGGGCTCTCACCACCATGTCGCGCACGTCACGTCCTGCCTAGGATTCCGTGCACCGGTTCGGCCGAACCACCCCCGCTCGTCACCCAGCCCCCCGGAGCCGCGCCATGCACTCCCCCTCCGCCCACCCCTCAAGCATCTCCACTCCTTCAGGTGTCCCCGTGAGCGCGCGCCAGCCCGACCCGGTCGCGCCGCGCCTCGTGGCGCCCGCCCTCGCCGTGATCGCGGTGCTCGTGGTGGCCGTGGCCGCGCTGGTGGTCGCCGCCCCGCGCGCCTCGGCCGCCACACTCGCTCCGGTGCCCTCGTTCGGCACCAACCCGGGCAACCTCGCCATGTACGAGTACGTCCCCGACGGACTCACGGAGGGCGCGCCGCTGGTGGTGCTCCTGCACGGCTGTACCCAGGACGCCGCCGCCTACCACCGTGGCTCCGGCTGGGCCGAGCAGGCCGACGCGTCCGGCTTCGCCCTGGTGTACGCCGAACAGAAGGCCGCCAACAACGCCAGCCGCTGCTTCAACTGGTTCGAGCCCGGCGACGTGGCGCGCGGCTCGGGAGAGGCCCGCTCGATCGCCTCGATGGTCGAGCACGCCGTCTCCCGGTACGGTCTGGACGCCGGACGCGTCCACGTCTCCGGGCTGTCCGCGGGCGGCGCCATGACGGCCGAGCTCCTGGCCGCCTACCCCGACCTCTTCGCCGGGGGCGGCGTCGTCGCCGGTGTCCCCGTGGGGTGCGCCAGCGGGATGCTCGACGCCTTCACCTGCATGAACCCCGGCAAGACCCAGACGCCGCAGCAGTGGGGCGACCGCGTCCGGGCCAAGCTCCCGGACGGAGCCGACCTCCCGCGCGTGGCGGTCTGGCACGGGACGTCGGACTCAACGGTGGCCCCCGCCAACGGTCGGGCCGCCGTCTCACAGTGGGTGAACGCGTGGGGGCTGCCCACCTCGCCCGACGCGACGGAGGGCCTGCCCGGCGCCACGACCGCCGAGTACTACGGCGGCGGGGCGGAGGACGCGTCGGTCGCGTCCTTCACCGTGGCTGGGATGGGGCACGGAACCCCGGTCGACCCCTCGTCGGGCTGCGGCACGGCGGGCGCGTACTTCCTCGACACGGTCTGCTCCGCCGGGTACACGGCCCGGTTCTGGGGGATCGGCGGCGTCGGGGGCGGTGCGCCCACCGAGAGCCCGACCGAAGCGCCGACCGAGGGCCCGACCGAGGCGCCGACGGGGGAGTGCGTGGCCGCGAGCAACTACGCCCACGTGAGCCAGGGAAGGGCCGAGCGCCGCCTCGGCTACACCTACGCGCTCGGTTCCGGTGACCCGCTCGGGCTCTGGAACACGGCCGTGCGCACCTCGCTGACCGAGACCTCGCCCGGCCACTGGAAGCTCACCCCGGGGGCCTGCTGACGGGCCGGGTCACCACCCCGATCCGCCGGAGTCCCGGGCCAGGTCGCCGAAGTGCGCGGCCGCGGCCCCCAGGGCGAAGTGCGCCGCCTGGTGCTCCGTCATCGGGACGATCCCGGCGGGCACCTGGACCCTGAACGGGAACTCGTCCTCGGGGTGGATGCGGAAGTCGTCGATCACCCCCTGGGAGAGCAGGAGGGTCAGGGCCTCGCGGACGCGGCCGTTGCGGTTGTCTGACGCCCAGATCGACATGACTCCACGGTAACCCGAGAGAGTCCGGGGGGCCGTGCGGACGGACGCTTCGGTCCGTCCGCACGGTTTCCCCTCCTCGGGTTCGGAGAGCGGGCACGACCCCCGTGGTGCCCGGCTCCGACACCGTGTCCCCAAGGGACGCCTCGGTCCCCGAAGGGACGCCTCGGTCCCCCAAGGGACGGCTAGGGTTCCTCGACGCGGGCCTCACCCGCGAGAACGTGGGCGGTCAGTCTGCGCAGAGCGAGCCTGGTCGCCTCGAACTCCTCCGCGGGAAGGTCGATGACCCGCCCGATCGCCTCCGGGATGCCCCGGGCGCGGGCCCGCAGCGCGGAGCCCTCCTCGGTGGCCGCGACCAGAACCGAGCGTTCGTCGGCGGGGTCGCGCTCCCGGCGCAGGAGCCCGTTGGACTCCAGGCGCTTGAGCAGCGGGGTGAGAGTGCCGTAGTCGAGTTGTAGTACCGCGCCGATCTCCTTGACCGCGCACTCTCCGCGTTCCCACAGGAGCATCATGACGAGGTACTGGGGGTAGGTCAGGCCGAGAGGGTCCAGCAGCGGGCGGTAGAGGTTCGTGACCGCACGCGAGGCGGCGTACAGCGCGAAGCACATCTGCTCGTCGACTGCCGGGAGCTCGAAGTCGCCCCTTGGGGCGGGGGATCGGTCGGGCATCGTTCCACATCGTAGTAACCACGCACCCGATGTCAAAGCCCACAATTGCCTTGCGCGCAAGCAAAAAGAGGACAAAGGGCAACAAGGTGCGCACGGGCGTCAGGAGCGCGCCGGGCGGCGCCGGGCGGGAGAGGGCCGGAGCCCCCCACCGTGACCAGTGTCCCCCACCCGGGCCCGCACCGCTATCCTTCGGAGACGGTACTGCTCGGCAGCCGCCGCTTCACCACCTTCCCGGTCGCGTTGCGCGGCAGCTCCGCCAGGAGCACCACGTCCCGCGGCACCGAGAACCGGCCGAGCGCCTCGCGCACGTGCATGCGAAGCTCGTTCGGGTCCACCGTCCGGCCCTCGTGCGCCACCACGTAGGCGGCGAAACGTTGGCCGAACTCCTCGTCCGGCACCCCCGTCACCACCACCTCGCGCACCGAGGACATCGTCACGATCGCCTCCTCCACCGGACGCGGAAAGACGTTCTCCCCGCCCGAGACGATCATGTCGTCGTCGCGCCCGGCCACGTGGAGCAGACCGTGCTCGTCCACGTAGCCGCGGTCACCGGTCTCCATCAGTCCGGCGGACATACGTTTGGTTTTTCCGTTGGTGTATCCGTCAAAGAGCATTTCGTTGGCGACGTGGATCGCGCCCCTGCTCCCCTGAGGGACCTCCCGGCCCCGCTCGTCGAGCACCGCGATCCGCGTGCCGAGCGGCGGGCGCCCGGCGGTGGTGGGCGACAGCCTGAGGTCCTCGGGGGTGGCGATCGTGGCCCACGAGACCTCGGTCGACCCGTACAGGTTGTAGACGACGTCCCCGAACGCGTCCATGAAGTCGCTGATCAGCTGCGGGCTCATCGCCGAACCGCTGCACGCCACCACCCGCAGCGACGAGGTGTCGTACCGCTCGCGGGTGGACCTGGGCAGGTCCATGATCCTGCGCAGCATCACCGGCACCGCGAACAACACCGTGCACCGCTGCTCCTGGATCGTGCGCAGTACGTCCTCCGGCTCGAACAACCGGCGCATGACCAGCGTCGCCCGCATCGACATGCCCAGCTGCACCCCGGCCAGCCCCCAGGTGTGGAAGACCGGCGCCGACACCAGGATGCGGTCACCGGAGCCCAGCGGTATGCGCGACAGGACCGAGGCGGCGTCCTGCGGCCCCTTCGGCGTGGGACGGCGGGCCCCCTTCGGAGTACCGGTCGTCCCTGAGGTCAGCACGATCAGACGGCCGGGGCTCTCGGGCGGCGGCGGGTCCTGCGCCGTGTCCCGCGACACCGAGGCGACGTCCTCAAGGGAGGGGACCCGGCGGCCCCGCGCGCCCGGGTCGCCCCAGGCCGTCAACCGTGGGACCTCCGGCCCGAGGCCCCGGTACAACTCCTCGAACTCGGCGTCCGCCACCAGCACCTCGACATCGTTGCGCCGCATCACGTCGAGCAGGGGAGCCGCCGCCAGACCGGTGTTGAGCAGGACGGCGTCCGCGCCCAGACGTCCGCAGGCGATGGCGGCCCGCACGAGCCCGCCGTGGTTGCGGCACAGCACGCCCACCCGGGTCCCCCGGCCCACGCCCAGGCCGTGGAGGTCCCGGGCGAGGGCGCGTCCGAGCAGGTTCATCTCCCCGAAGGTCGCGCTGCCGGAGTCGTCGATCACCGCCACCTGGTCGGGTACCCGCTCCCCGGCGGCCGCGTAGCCGCCCGCGATGGTGGCGCCCCAGGTGCGCAACGCCCGGAGCTGGCGCACGATCCGGTCCGGGCGGCCGGGTGCCAGGACCCCGGCCCGCACGAGCACCCGGGCCACCCGGAGGGTGTGGCGCAGCCGCGACACGGCGGAGGCAGCGGAGACGGCTGACACGGCGGGGTCGGGCGGCGCCGGGGGCCGCGGGGTCTCGGGTGGGACGGACGGGCTGCCGGATGAGGACGCCATGAGGTCTCCGAGGGGTCCGGGGACGGGCGAAGCGGTCCGCGCCCTCCGAGGAGCCTTCGCCTCGTGACTCCACGGAGTACTGCGACGGTAGGCGAGGAGGCCGCGGTCTTTCTCCGTCGCGGGGTGAGTGACTGCCGGGACGCGGTTGTCACCGGGGGAGTGGCGGAGCGGGGCCACGGGTGTGGAGACACCCGGTCGAGAGGCCGAGAAGTCGAGAAGTCGACACGGGAGGCCGGAGCGCGGGCCGGACCGCGGAGGACGCCGCGGCCCGACCCGGCCGGATCAGCCGGTCACCGTGATGGGGCTCGCGGGATCGTCCGCGTTGGTGACGGAGTAGGTCGCCGAGAACCCGGCCGTGTCGACGTTGGGGCAGCCGAAGCCACCCTCCACGACGACGGCGGTCGAGGTGTCGAAGGCCAGCGTGGACGCCGGGTCACCGTTGCTCCACACCCCCTCGATCGGGGCTTCCGCGTCGGGGCTGACCGTGGCGGTGCAGGTCGCCAGACCGGTCGTGTTCACCACGATCCCCGCCGCCGGAACGACCATGGTCGCGACCGACGGCGACCCGTTCTGCATCGTCATCTGCCAGACCGGGTCGTTCACGGTGACGGTCGCGTTCACCAGCACCACGTCGGTCGTGCAGTCCGTGAAGGTGGGGGCGTTGATGGGGCCGCCCACCGCTCCGTCCGGGTTGTGGTTGTCGGGGGCCTCGGGAACGAGGTTGTTGCCGTTGCCCGGGTCGGTCACCGACACACCGCAGGTGATGGTGACGTCCCCGGCGGTGAAGACGGCCGAACCGACCAGTTCGGCGCTGAAGGCGGCGCCCGCGGGCTCGACGGTGGTCGGGCCCTGCTGGGAGGCGAGCGCGGTGCCTCCCCAGCTGAGGACGAGTCCGCCGATCGCGGAGGCGGCCAGGCAGGAGCGGGTGCGGGATCTCGGTCGCGGAACCGACATGGGAACTCCTTGTATGGGGTGGCCGGGCGGCACGAGCGGCCGGAGCCCGGCACGACGGGAGGGGGAACGCGCCGACGTAGGTCGAGGTCACTTGCCGAACGGGAGAACCGGGACGCGCGGGCGCGGGGTGGGTCGGGGTGCGGTGCCCGCACGCCCCGGTGGTCAGGGGGCCGTCACCGGTGTGGAGCCGGTGCGGGAACGGTCGAGAGCGGGGACCGGGCTCCCGGCCACGGGGCGGGCCGGTTCCGGACGGGGGCCGCGCTCCGGGAACTGGGCTCAGAACCGGGGATCACTGCGACGGGCGTCCCGCCGAAGCGACCTCCTCCGGGCCGGAGCCGGAACGCTCGCGGAACCGCCTCCCCCGGCGGCCGCGACGGCGCCGGGCAGGACGCGCGACGGGACGCCACGAGAACGCCAGCCCGCCGCCGACCAGGGCCAGGAGGGTGCCGACGACCAACCCGCCGAGGTTGGACAGGATCAGCGCCCCCAGGGCGATGAACCCGGCCAGGCTGCCGGTGATCACGTGTTGGTTCGGGGTGAACCAGGTGACCAGGCCGAGCACGACCAGCATCCCGCTGAACACCAGCGTGGATACGGCGCCCACCCCGAGGTAGAGCATCAGCTCCACGGGGATACGCGTGACCAGCAGCATCTCCACCCCGGCCAGGATCATCAGCAGACCCGCCAGGAACGGACGGCGCCGGCGCCAGCGGGTCCAGGCGGTCCACGGCTTCCGCGCTCCCCTCAGAAGCACTCGTCGACCCCGCGGGAGATGCCGAGACTGAGGTTGTGCAGTTTGAAGGTGCCGGCCGAGGCGGCCCGAGCGGTCTGCTCCAGGTCCTCGACCACGATGGTCTCCGACTGCATACCGAACAGGTCGGTGTGCCCGCGCCCCCGGCCGAGGCCGTCCGGCCCCTGGTCCAGGGTGGAGGCGTCCCGGCCGATCTCCATGTCCGTGAACTCGGCGTTGCCGTCCATCTGCTCCATGTCGATGACCAGGTCGGTCGCCTGCACCGGGGTCCCCGCGTCACCGGCGGTCAGCCTCAGGGAGATCGCACCGACGAGCGGGAACTCGGTGGTGAGAACGGACTGGCACAGCCCGTGGATCTCGGCGGAGCTGATCCCGGCCGTCGCCGTGGGAACCGCCTGGTCGCGGACGGTCGCGTTGACCCAGCCGAACTGGGTGAAGCCCTCGCCGCGCATCTCGTCGGCGGAGATCTTGAACTGCTGGCCGGAGATGCTGAACGAGGCGGCCAGGGCCCCGCTCGCCATCGCCACCAGAATGCCGCCGACGGCGGCGACAGCGGGGACGCAGAAGAGAGCGAAGCGCTTCCCACTGGTGTGACTGGCGGGGATCTCGGCGCTGTCGGGGGATGTGGGGTCCATGCGGTTCCTTCCAGGGGTGCATGGCCGCGCTGCGCCCGCCGTCCCCCCGAACATCCGGCACGCGGCCTGGCCGTGGCCCCACCCGTGTTGGGCAGGGCGCCGGGCCAGAGAAAGTGTTCCAGTTCGCCACATCATGTATCGGCTCCGCCCGGATTTCAAGGGAGGGACAACAACTCTTCGGGTCCTTTCACGAGCGGGCGAAGAATGATCTTGAAGACGCACGATTCCGGCTCTGACGTGCGACGAAGCCGAATCACGGCGTTGTCGGCGATCGCGTGACAAAGCAGCCGCGAGTTCCGGAGAGAGGCCGTCCGAAGCACGGCGCCCTTTTGTCACCCGGTTGAGCGGAAGGGCCCCGCCCACCACTCATTTCGGTGAGTACCGGGTGCCTGGGGGAGGCGTGGGAACGCCGGTGCGGGGTCGGGGAGCGGCGCGGCATCCGAAGGTGACGGCAAGGCGCGGCATCCGAAGGTGACGGCAAGACGAACGCGCGCGCCCGCGCGCGCGAGGGTGACGGAAAAGGGCGAGGGTGACGGTAGGGGAGGGGTGGGCCGAGCAGGACGGGGCCGACGGGTCTGGCCGCACGACGGAAAGCGGTTGACAGCGCAGGAGTGGTGACCGGTGACACAGGGGCTCCGGTTTGCCTGGGGTCGGGGCTGGGGGTAGTGTTCACCAGGTCGCCGCGAGACGGTGAGCGGCCCGCGAGGGTCGACTCGAAACCGGGTCGCGATCTCAGACATCCCCTCCGAAGAACTCCGGTCCAAGCAGTGCTCGGGCCATGTAAACTCGGAGAGTCGCTTCAAAGGAAACAGGCACAAGCCGCAAGGCGCCCGAAGCCACACGAAGCACAACGGGCTTTACCCCGATCTCGTGTCAAGCGGAAACGCTGCCACAAACCGCCGATTTGGCGGGGCGCGGAACACCTGATAAA